>NZ_JAHZDL010000036.1:0-22920 GCF_019422385.1 Flavonifractor sp. | reverse complement strand
CTGGTCACCGGCTATGACATCATCTTCTTCTGGGTGGCCCGGATGATCTTCTCCGGCTGCGAGCACACCGGCAAGCCCCCCTTCCACACCGTGTTTATCCACGGCCTGGTGCGGGACGACAAGGGCCGCAAGATGTCCAAGTCCCTGGGCAACGGCATCGACCCGCTGGACATGATCGACCAGTACGGCTGCGACGCCCTGCGCTTCAACCTGGTCACCGGCAACTCCCCCGGAAACGACATGCGCTTCTACACCGAGCGGTGCGAGGCCATGCGCAACTTCGCCAACAAGATCTGGAACGCCTCCCGCTTCCTGATGATGAACCTGACCATTGACCAGTGCCAGCTGCCCGACAAGCTGGAGCTGGAGGACAAGTGGATCCTGTCCAAGCTCAACTCGGTGATCCCCCAGGTCACGGAGAACATGGATCGCTACGAGCTGGGCGTGGCCGCCCAGAAGGTGTATGACTTCATCTGGGACGACTACTGCGACTGGTATATTGAACTGACCAAGACCCGCCTCCAGGGGGAGGACGAGGACAGCAAGATCCGGGCCCAGCAGGTGCTGTGCTACGTGCTCACCGAGACCCTGAAGCTGCTCCACCCCTTCATGCCCTTCATCACCGAGGAGATCTGGCAGGCCCTGCCCCGCCAGCCGGGCTCCGGCCATGAGGGCGACTACCTGATGCTCCAGCAGTGGCCGGAGCACCATGCCGATCTGGATTTCCCCCAGGAGGAGAAGGCCATGGAGCTGATCATGGACGCCATCCGGGCCATCCGGGCCAGAAGGGCGGAGATGAACGTGCCCCCGTCCAGGAAGGCCCAGCTCACCGTCTCCACCCTGGAGCGGGACGTGTTCACCCAGGGCATCCCCTTCCTCAAGCGCCTGGCCTACGCCAGTGATGTGACCGTGGTGGGGGTGGCCGACGCGGGCAGCGACGAGGCCATGACCGCCCAGGGCATGGTCACCGTCACCACCCACGCCGCCCGGATCTTCATGCCCCTGGCGGAGCTGGTGGATCTGGAGAAGGAGAAGGCACGCATCCAGAAGGAGCTGGACAAGAACCGCAAGGAGCTGGACAAGCTGGAGACCAAGCTCCAGAATCCCGGCTTTGTGAACAAGGCCCCCGCCCAGGTGGTGGAGGCCGAGCAGGAGCGGGCGGAGAAGCTCCGCGCCCTGATCGCCAAGCTGGAGGAGTCCGCCGCGGCCCTGGCATAACCGGCAGTTCCCCCCGCGGAAGCGCCGCCATCCACAAAGGCGGGCGGCGCTTCCGCTTCTTTTTTGTTGGATTTTGTAACGCATCTGTAGTTGTAGAATGGGCCGGAAGCGGATAAAATAGAAGAAAAACGGATATCTGAGGAAAGGGGGCCGGGCCCGATGAAAAGACTGCTGCCGCTGCTGGCGGTTCTGCTGGTGCTGACCAGCTGCTCCAGCCGGGAGATGACCGAGCCGGCGGACACGGCGGAGCCGGAGCGCCCGGAGACGCCCCAGGTTCAGGACACGCCGGTTCAGACGGTCACTCCGTCGGCCGCGCCGGTGGAGAGCGCCTCCCCCGCGCCGGCGGAGAGTGAGCCGGTGCTGGTGGAGCCGGTGCCCATGCCCACCCCCATGCCGACGGCCGCGCCGGAGCTTGCGGAGGGTCCCACGGACGAGGAGATCCTGGCCGCCTATCAGATGGCGGAGGAGGCCTACGGCTGGTTCGTCCTGGCTCCGCCGGAGCTGGATCGGACAGAGCAGCGCACGATGGGGGAGCTCACCTACTGCCGGGTGGACGACCCGCGCTTCTCCAACCTGGCGGAGCTGCGGGGCTACCTGAAAACTCTGTTCTCCGACACGCTGGTGGATCAGCTGCTGCCCATCGACGGCACCCAGTATGTGGAGCTGGACGGCGTCCTCTATACGATTGACGGGGGACGGGACGCCGACATGACCAAAGGGGAGGAGACCGTCCAGGTGCTCCGGGACGAGGCGCCCGCCCGGTACACCGTCCGGGTGACGGTGGAGGTGCTGGATTCGGAGCAGGACTATGCCGTGACCGGCACGGAGGAGCACGACTTCCTCTATGAGCAGGTGGGCGACCAGTGGATCTTCACCACCTTTTCCGCCGTTCGATAGCACTCGACGGCATCCGCAAAGGAAATATGCTACCATCGCAGTATACCAAATTCTGGTATGCTGCGATTTTTTTCGTCTACGAGGAGGGACAAGCCATGGCAGTGACGTGCACCGGCGAGGGGCGGGTGCTCCGCGCCGCCCTCAGCGGCGAGGTGGATCACCACGGCGCCCGCGCCATCATGGAGGAGCTGAACCGCCAGATCGACCTGGAGCTCCCCCGGGAGCTGACCATCGATCTGGCGGGCGTGACATTTATGGACAGCTCGGGCATCGCCGTGCTGCTGCGGGCCTGGCGCCGGGTGGGGGAGCTGGGGGGCAGCGTACAGGTGGTCAACGTGCCCGCCCAGGCGGCCAAGGTGCTGAAGACGGCGGGGCTGGACAAGCTCATGAAGTTTGCATGACAGGAATAGGGGAGGAATTACATAATGAAACCGATCAACGAGGCGGCGGTGAGCTTTCTCAGCCGCTCATCCAACGAGGGCTTTGCCCGCACCGCGGCGGCCTGCTTTGCCGCCCAGCTGGATCCCACCCTGGAGGAGATCAACGACATCAAGACCGCGGTGAGCGAGGCGGTGACCAACTGCATCGTCCACGCCTACCCCGACCGGCTGGGGCGGGTGTCCCTGCGCCTGCGCCTGTTTGAGGACAACAGCCTGGAGATCCAGGTGAAGGACTGGGGCGTGGGCATCGCCGACGTGGAGGAGGCCCGCCGGCCCATGTTCACCACCGGCAGCGCCGAGCGCAGCGGCATGGGCTTCACCATCATGGAGAGCTTCATGGACGCGGTAAAGGTGCGCTCCCGGCCGGGGAAGGGCACGGTGGTCACCCTCCGCCGGAAGCTCTCCCGACGGATGGGGGCGGCCGTGTGAGCGTGGCGGACACCCCCGGCCTGCTGGAGGAGGCCAGACGGGGGGACAACGAGGCCTGCACCCGGCTCATTGAGGAGAACGCGGGGCTGATCTGGAGCATTGTGCGCCGCTACTACGGCCGGGGGGCGGAGCCGGAGGATCTGTACCAGCTGGGGTGCCTGGGGTTCCTGAAAGCGGTGCGGGGCTTCGACCCGGCCTTCGGGTGCCAGTTCTCCACCTATGCCGTGCCCAAGATTGCCGGGGAGATCCGCCGCTTCCTCCGGGACGACGGGGCGGTGAAGGTGAGCCGGGGCCTCAAGGAGCGAGCGGGAACCATCCGGCAGGCCCGGGACAGGCTCTCCGCCCGGCTGGGGCGGGAGCCCGCCCTCAGCGAGCTGGCGGCGGAGACCGGCCTGTCCGTGGAGGAGATCGCCGCCGCGGAGGAGGCCAGCCTGCCGGTGGCCTCCCTCCAGATGGAGACCGGCGACGGCTTCACCCTGGAGAGCGTGCTGGGCGACGGGGGCATGGAGGAGGCTATCGTGGAGCGGGAGGCCCTCCGCGCCGCCATCGCCGCCCTGCCCGACCGGGAGCGGCAGGTGATCCTCCTGCGCTACTATAAAGGCCTCACCCAGGATCGGGCGGCCAGGGTGCTGGGAGTTTCTCAGGTGCAGGTATCCCGCATTGAGCGGAAGGCTGTGGAGCACCTGCGGCACAAGCTGGATGGGCCATAAGAACTGTAAGAAGCAGAGAGGACCGGGCGCGGTGCACCCGGCCCTTTCTGCTGGTGGGACGGAGGGGACTGCTCCTCGTGGAATGTGGTGGTTGAATCGGAAGGAGGATTATGGTAAACTATATGTAACCTGGGCAGAGAAACAAAGCAGGGGGGTCGCATGGAACTTCGGATCAAGAGGGCCTCGTTGCGACTGAAGCACCTGATGCTGGCGGTGTTTCTGCTGCTGGTGCTGGATATCCTATATCTGGCAGTGAGCCGCGGAACCGCCCACCGGCAGGAATTTGTGCTGGGTGCAGTGGGGGCAGCGGCGGTCCTGCTGCTACTTCCGCCGATTTTCCCGGCCCTGACCCGCTTGGGCTCCCTAAAGATTTGGCTGCTCCTCTCATTGCTTTGCCTGACCGTCAAGGCGGTCTGGGTGCTTCTGGTACAGGTGCCCCTGGCGGGGGATTACCTGGTATTCTGGGACTACGCAAACTCCTTGGCGAGCCGGGAAGTCGTCTGGGGCGGCCGCTATTTGGCCCTGTTTCCACATATCTTCGGCTACGCCGATTTTCTGAGCTGGTTTATCCGCCTGTTCGGCCCGTCCTCTATGCTGGCCCAGTGGCTGAACGTGGTGTTGAGTGTGTGTGCCGGCAGCCTGCTGTTTCTGCTGGGCTGCCGGTGGTTCGGCCTGACAGCGGGGGCGGGGGCATATCTGTTCTGGATTGCATGTCCTTCCCAGACCATGTACAACAGCCTGGTTCTCTCTGAGCCTTTGTACACCGTCATGCTCCTTGCCTTCCTGCTGGCGGTGACTGAGCTGTCCCGGCGGACGGGGCAGTTCCGCCGGCCTGTGCAGACAGGAGCGTGTTCCGGGCTTGGATGCGCCCTGCTGCTCCGATGGCTCAACGGCGTGCGCCCCATTGCGGCAATTCTGGCCATCGCCATGTTCCTGTGGGTGCTCCTGTTGAATACCGGATGCCTGATGGAGCGGGATTGGCGGCGGCTCTGGCTGCCCTTCCTGGCGGTGCTGGTGGCGGCCTACCTGCTCACCGGACCTCTGTGGAACGGCCATATTGCTCGACGGATCGGCGAGGAGCCCTCCACCACGCCGGGGTATAGCGTGCTTGTAGGCTTTAACAGGACGTCTGGCGGCCGCTGGAATCAGGAGGACAGCGACCGGCTCTACACCTACAGCGACCAGCCGGGCGCCACCGCACAGTGGGCACAGGAGCAGGCATTGAATGACGCGCTGGCACGGATCACCTCCGGTCGGATTGATTTCCCGGCGCTGCTGCAGGACAAGCTGCACACCTTTCTGGGGGCGGACGATGCCTGCGTGGCCTACTCCGCTGCCGCGCTGGGGCATATGCGGCGGTATTTTTTCCTCTGCAACGGATTTTATTACGCCTGCCTCTTCCTGGCCCTGGCGGGCACGGTGCGCCTGTGGCGGCAGAAAACCGGCACCATCGCCCTGATGGCTCCGCTGTATGTGCTGGGGCTCACCTCGGCCCAGATGCTGGTAGAGGTGGCGGGACGGTATCACTACTCCGCGCTGCCCATGCTGATGCTGATGGCCCAGGCAGCGATTTCAGACCGGCGGGGTGTGCGCTCGGGAGCGGACGGCTGTCCGGAGCGAGACTACAAAAGAAAGAAGGAAACCGTAGATGGCTGATATCCTCTATATCGTCGTCCCCTGCTACAACGAGGAGGCGGTGCTGCCCGAGACCGCCAGGCGTCTGCGGGCCAAGCTGGAATCCCTGACTGCATCGGAAAGGATCTCGGAGAAGAGCCGGGTGCTCTTTGTCAACGACGGCTCCCGGGACAGCACCTGGAGCATCATCGAAAAGCTCCATGGGGAGTGCCCCCTGTTCAGCGGGGTGAACCTGAGCCGCAACCGGGGCCACCAGAACGCCCTGCTGGCGGGGCTGATGACCGCCAAGGAGCGGTGCGACATGGCCGTCTCCATGGATGCCGATCTCCAGGACGACATCGACGCGGTGGACGCCATGGTGGAGCAGTACTACGGCGGCTGCGACATCGTCTACGGCGTGCGCTCCTCCCGGCAGAAGGACACCTTCTTCAAGCGCTTCACCGCCGAGGCCTTTTACCGCCTGATGAACTTCATGGGGGCGGAGACGGTGTTCAACCACGCCGACTACCGCCTCATGTCCCGCCGGGCCCTGGAGGGCCTGGCCCAGTTCAAGGAGGTGAACCTGTTCCTCCGGGGCATCGTGCCCATGATCGGCTACACCACCGGCGCGGTGGCCTATGAGCGGGGGGAGCGGTTTGCCGGCGAGAGCAAGTACCCCCTGAAAAAGATGCTCTCCTTCGCCATGGAGGGGGTCACCAGCTTGTCCACCAAGCCCATCCGGTACATCACCATGCTGGGCTTCCTGATCTTCCTGGTGAGCATCCTGATGCTGATCTACTCCGTCGTCCGCTGGGCCACCGGGGACACCATCATCGGCTGGGCCAGCGTGATCTGCTCGGTGTGGGCCATCGGCGGGTTGATCCTCCTGTCCCTGGGCGTGATCGGCGAGTATATCGGCAAGATCTACCTGGAGACCAAGGGGCGGCCCCGCTTCCTGATCCGGGAGGTACTGGAGGACACGGACGATGGCGAAGCTGATTGACAAGAGCATCCCCAAGTTTCTGCTGGTGGGGGTGGGCAACACCCTGCTGTCCATGGTGCTCATGTTCCTGCTGGAGGGGCTGGGCTACTGGCCCTCCACCGCCATCGCCTATGTGGCCGGCGCGGTGATGAGCTTTTTCCTCAACCGGCACTTCACCTTCCGGAGTGAGGAGACCTTCCTCCGCTCGGCGGTGAAATTTGCCATCAATGTGGCGGTGTGCTACGTGATCGCCTACGCCCTGGCCCAGCCCATCGCGGAGTGGGTGCTGGGCCGCACGGCCATCTCCCCCCTGTGGCAGGAGCGGCTCACCAAGCTGGGCGGCATGGCCCTGTATACCATTCTCAACTACTTCGGCCAGCGATTCTTCGCGTTCCAGAAGAAGGCATAGGGCGGAGGCTTGCCCCCGCCGCGCGCCCCGGTAAACAACAACACACGGCCCTCCCAACCCGGAATCGGGAGGGAGGGCCGTATCTGCTTTTTGGAGGGGTTATGGACTATATTCCTGCCAAGCACATCTTAATCCGCAACAGGAGCACGGCCTGGTTCGGCACCGACCACACGGTGAACCTGTACCGGGGGTGCTGCCACGGCTGCATCTACTGCGACAGCCGAAGCGACTGCTACGGAATTGCTGATTTTGACCGGGTGCGGGCCAAGGAAAACGCCCTGCCCCTGCTGCGGGACGAGCTAGCGCGGAAGGTGCGCCCCGGCTTTGTGGGCCTGGGCTCCATGAGCGATCCGTACAACCCCTTCGAGAGGGAGCTCCGGCTCACCCGCCACGCCCTGGAGCTGCTGGACGCCTATGGCTTCGGGGCGGCCATCGCCACCAAGAGCGACCTCATTACCCGGGACATGGACGTGCTCCGGTGCATGAAGGCCCATGTGCCGGTGCTGTGCAAAATCACGGTCACCACCACGGACGAGGCCCTGGCCGCCAAGGTGGAGCCAAACGCCCCCTCTCCCGCCCGCCGGCTGGAGGCGGTGCGGGCGCTGTCCCGGGCGGGGCTCTTCACCGGGATTCTGCTCATGCCGGTGCTGCCCTTCCTGGAGGACAGTGTGGAAAATGTGCTGGCGGTGGCGGAGGCCGCCGCCGGGGCGGGGGCGAAATTTGTGTACCCCGCCTTTGGCATGACCCTGCGGGACAGGCAGCGGGAGCACTACTACCGGGCGCTGGAGGAGAACTTCCCCGGCCTGCCGGGGCGGTATCAGAGGCAGTACGGCCCCCGCTACGAGTGCCCCAGCCCCCGGGCCGGGGAGCTGTGGGAGGCGTTCTCCCGCCGGTGCGGGGAGCTGGGCCTGCTGTGCCGCATGAAGGACATCACCGCCGCCTGCCAGCACGGCTACGCCGACCGGCAGCTGTCCTTCTTCTGACTGCCGGCTACTTCAGGGCGTTGGCCACCCGATCCAGGGTGGCGGTGTGGTTCTGATCCAGCAGGTGGGTGTAGATCTTGCCGGTGGTGGCGGGGGTGGAGTGGCCCAGGGCCTTGCCGATGTCGAACAGGGGCGCGCCCTGGGCGGAGGCCACGGTGGCGAAGGTGTGCCGCAGGCCGTGGAGGGTGATCTTGGGCAGGTGGTTGGCCCGGATGAACCGGGTGAAGGCCAGGGACACCGCGTTGGGGGAGTAGGGATAGCCCTTGGCGTCCACCGCCACCATGCCGGTGTCCGGCCAGGCGTCCCCCAGGGCCAGCTTGCGCTCGGCCTGCCGGGCCCGCTCCCGGCGGAGCAGGCGGCACAGCTCCTCGCTCAGGTGGAGGATGCGGTTGGAGGAGCGGTTCTTGGTCTCCTTCTGGACAATCTCCGCCCCGGCGGCGGTGCGGGCCTCCTTGATGTGGAGCTTGCGCAGCTCCAGATCCACGCTGCTCCACCGCAGGCCGCAGATCTCCTCTCGCCGCAGGCCCAGGCTGCCCGCCAGCTTGACGATCAGCT
This sequence comes from Flavonifractor sp., assembly GCF_019422385.1. Lineage (NCBI taxonomy): Bacteria > Bacillati > Bacillota > Clostridia > Eubacteriales > Oscillospiraceae > Flavonifractor > Flavonifractor sp. The sequence goes on along the minus strand of NZ_JAHZDL010000036.1, from coordinate 14,683 downwards.
CCAGCCAGTGGCCCTCCACCAGCCCGAAGAGCCGCTTGAGCTCCGCCGGGCTGTAGAACCGGGCCTCCTTGGGAATGACCCGGGGAGGCTCCACCCGCTCTGTGGGGCAGCGGAGGAGGATGTCCTGCCGCACCGCCACGTGGAGGGCGCAGGAGAGCAGGTCGTGGTGGCGCCGCACTGTGTTGGCTGTCAGGCCCTTGTCCCGCATGAGCATGGTGTAGTACTGCTGGAGGTGCTGGGGAGTCAGCTTCTGGATGGGGATATCTCCCAGAGCCTCAGCCAGGTGGTTCTCGATGATTTTCCGGTAGCCGTAGATGGTGGTCACCGCCCGGTTGGGCTGGATCACCTCCTCCATCCAGTAGTCCAGCCACTGGTTGAGGGTCATGGAGCGGGGCGCCACCGTCTGGTAGGTGTCCTGCTCCGTCTGGAAGTCCCGCAGGGCACGGCGGGCCAGCAGGAGGGAGGGATAGGTCTTGTATTTCTTCACCCGCTTTCCTGTCTCGTCCACCCCGTAGTCCATGCACACGTAATACTTGCGCCGCGTGTCGTCGTAGGAGATGTTGGTTTCAATTTTTTTCCTTGACATACTGTTTTCCCTCTCTTTCGACAAATCTGGAAGTCCACAGTATCACAACAAAACGCGGAAGAACAGATAAAAAGCCCCATTTCAGCCTTAAAATGTGCTGAAATGGAGCTTTTTATACCAGATGGCAGAAAAATTAAAGCTGGAAGTGTTGGTAGCAGGCCGTCTCCAGTATCCGGAGAAAGAGAATTGCCTCTGGCGAGGAGGCTAACCGGCGGCCACGGCCTCGGCGACCCGGATACCGTCCACAGCCGCGGAGGTGATCCCACCAGCATATCCGGCCCCCTCGCCGCAGGGGTAGAGGCCATGGACGGGGGACTGGCAGTCCTCCCCCCGGAGGATGCGCACCGGAGAGGAGGAGCGGGTTTCCACGCCGGTGAGAAGGGCGCCGGGGTGGGCGAACCCCCGGAGTTTCCTGTCAAAGAGGGGCAAGGCGCCCCGCAGGGTGTCCGCCACATAGTCCGGCAGGCAGCGATCCAGGGCCGCCGGGGTGACGCCGGGCCGGTAGGTGGGGGCCACATCCCCCAGAGATTTGGAGGGCCGCCCCGCCAGGAAGTCGCCCACGGTCTGGGCGGGTGCCCGGAAGCCGCCGCCCCCCAGGGCGAAGGCGGCCTCCTCCCACCGGCGCTGGAACTCCACCCCGGCCAGGGGGTGCGCGGAGCCGAAGTCGGCGGGGTCCACCCCCACCAGAAAACCACCGTTGATGTTGGCCCCGTCCCGGGCGCGCAGGCTCATGCCGTTGGTGACCAGCCGGCCCTCCTCCGAAGCGGCGGCCACCACCTGCCCGCCGGGGCAGACGCAGAAGGTGAAGGCGCTGCGGCCGCCGGGCAGGTGGCAGGCAAGCTTGTAGTCCGCCGCCGGCAGGCGTTCCCACGCCGGGCCGAACTGGGCCTCCGACACGGCGGCCTGGCTGTGCTCGATGCGTACCCCGATAGCGAAGGGCTTGGGGGCCATGGGTACCCCGGCGTCCAGCAGCATCCGAAAGGTGTCCCGGGCGGAGTGGCCGGGGGAGAGCACCAGCGCGTCACAGGGCAGGGGGTAGGCCCCGCCGGGGCCCTCCACGGTCAGCCCGGCCAGCGCCCCGCTGCGGATGTCCAGCCCCGCCAGCTTATGGCCGAAGCGCACGTCGCAGCCCAGAGAGAGCAGCTCCTCCCGCAGGCGGCGCACCACCTCCCGCAGCACGTCGGTGCCGATGTGGGGCTTGTGCTGGTAGAGAATGTCCGCCGGGGCCCCCGCCTCCACCAGGGTGCGGAACACGGTGGAAATGCGGGGGTCGTGGGTGCCGGTGGTCAGCTTGCCGTCGGAGAAGGTGCCCGCGCCCCCCTCGCCGAACTGCACGTTGGAGGAGGGGTCCAGCACGCCGGTGGCCCAGAATTGTTCCACGTCCACCGTCCGCTCCTCCACCGGGCGGCCCCGCTCCAGCACGATGGGGGGCAGGCCGTTCCGGGCCAGGAACAGGGCGGCGAACAGCCCCGCCGGGCCCATGCCCGCCACCACCGGCGGCAGGATGGAGCGCCGCCCCACCGCCGGGAATACATAGGGCCGGGGCGGCAGGCAGGGACTCACCCGCCTATCCCGGCAGCGGGCCAGCAGCTTTTCCTCTCCCTCCACCACGGCCCGGACGGTGCAGACGTAGTGGACGTCGCTCTTCTTCCGGGCGTCGATGGACAGCCGCACCAGCTCCAGGGACTGGAACTGCTCCGGGCGGATGCCCAGCAGCTTGGCCGCCCGCTTTTCCAGCTGGGCGGGGAAGCCCTCTACGGGCAGGGGCATGTTCTGAATTTGCAGCATGGGTGCGGCCTCCGTTTCAGTCGAGTGAGCGTAAATCAGGATAACGCCGCGCCCTGCACGGCGGATTGCAGACAGAGATAGACAGTGCGTCTATTATAGCAGAAGATCGGGAAGGAGAACAGCCTGAAACGGGAAAATCCTCTGTTTGGTAGAGAAACAGACCGGAAAGGTGGGGCCCGGTGGCGATGCAAAAGGGGGACGCGGCAACGCCGCGTCCCCCTGATTGCTTTCTGCGTCCCTTAATAGGACACACCCTGCCAGATCATGGCGTCGGCCACCTTGAGGAAGCCGGCGATGTTGGCGCCCGCCACCAGGTTGCCGGGCATGCCGTACTCCTCGGCGGCCTTGGCGGCGTTGTGGTAGATGTTGGTCATGATGCCGTGGAGCTTCTGGTCGACCTCCTCGAAGGACCAGCTCAGGCGAATGGAGTTCTGACTCATCTCCAGGCCGGAGGTGGCCACGCCGCCGGCATTGGCGGCCTTGGCGGGCCCGAACAGGATACCGTGCTCCTGGAAGTAGGCCACGGCCTCGGGGGTGGAGGGCATGTTGGCGCCCTCGGCCACAGCGAAGCAGCCGTGCTCCACCAGGGCCTTGGCCCCCTCCAGGGGCAGCTCGTTCTGGGTGGCGCAGGGCAGGGCGATGCCGCAGGGGACGGTCCAGATGCCCTGGCAGCCCTCCACGTACTTGGCGGTGGGCACATAATCCAGGTAGGTCTTGATGCGCGCGCGCTTGACCTCCTTGATCTCCTGGATGATCTTGTAATCGATGCCATTCTCGTCTACAATGTAGCCGTTGGAGTCGCTCATGGCGATGACCTTGCCGCCCAGCTGGGTGGCCTTCTGGTTGGCGTAGATGGCCACGTTGCCGGAGCCGGAGATCACCACGCTCTGGCCCTGGAAGGACTTGCCGGCGGCCTTGAGCATCTCGTCAACGAAGTAGCACAGGCCGTAGCCGGTGGCCTCGGTGCGCACCAGAGAGCCGCCGTAGCTCAGGCCCTTGCCGGTGAGCACGCCGTTGAACTCGTTGCGGATGCGCTTGTACTGGCCGAACAGGTAGCCGATCTCCCGGGCGCCCACGCCGATGTCGCCGGCGGGCACGTCGGTGTCGGGGCCGATGTGGCGCTGGAGCTCAGTCATGAAGGACTGGCAGAAGCGCATGACCTCATTGCTGCTCTTGCCCTTGGGATCGAAGTCGGAGCCGCCCTTGCCGCCGCCCATGGGCAGGCCGGTGAGGGAGTTCTTGAAGATCTGCTCAAAGCCCAGGAACTTGATGATGGACAGGTTAACCGAGGGGTGGAACCGCAGGCCGCCCTTGGAGGGGCCGATGGCGGTGGAGAACTGCACCCGGTAGCCCCGGTTGACCTGCACCTTGCCCTGGTCGTCCACCCAGGAGATGCGGAACAGCAGGCTGCGCTCCGGCTCCACAATCCGGTCAATGACGCCGGAACGGACGATGTCGGGCCGCTGCTCGGCCACGGGCTGGAGGGACTCCAGCACCTCGCCTACGGCCTGGAGGAACTCAGGCTCGTGGGAGTTCTTCCGGCAGACCTCCTCATACACGCCCTGGAGGTACGAATTGGTAAACGTAAATGCCATGTTGCCAAACCCCTTTGCTTGGCGGCCCGCGTGGATCTGCGGGCCGGAGAATATTTTTGTGGAGGCAGCTCTGCGATCCACTCTGCCATAGTGAAGTCTATTATAACCAGTTTGCCTGCAAAATGCAAGTAAAAAATTCGTAATTGCAAAAATGAAGGGAAAACCGGCGCGTCTATCGGCCGATCTGCAAAAAAAGAAAGATGTCATTCATTTTGCGGCGGAGGTGTAACCTTTTGGCCGCCGGGACGTTGTAGGGGTGAAGGGGGGAGGAGCATGGAGCCCAGATCGCTGGAGGAGCTGTACCGGCGCTATGCCGGGGAGCTGTATCTCTACGCCTACTCCCTCTGCCAGAACCGGGCCCGGGCCCAGGATCTGACGGCGGAGGCCTTCTGCCGGGCCCTCCTCTCCCTGGAGGGGGAGGGGGTGCAGTGGCGGGGCTGGCTGTTCAAGGTGTGCCGCAACCTGTGGCTGGACGAGCTCCGCCGGGGGAAGTACCTGGCCCCAGAGCCCCCCGACCCTGCGCGGCTGCCGGCGGAGGGGGACATCCTGGAGGAGCTCATCCGCCAGGAGACCCGCCGGACGGTGTACCGGGCGGTGCAGGCCCTTTCCCCGGCGGATCGGGAGGTGATCACCCTCTATTATTATGGTGAGCTCTCCCTGAAAGAGGTGGGGGCGTCCATGGGCATCTCCCCCGGGGCGGCCCGCACCCTGCTGTGCCGGGCGCGGAAGAAACTGAAGACCAGATTGGAGGGACAGCTATGACATTCCGGGAGCTGCTGGAGAAGTACAGGGCCGGGCAGGCCAGCGAGGAAGAGCGTGCCCTGGTGGAGGCGGAGCTGGAGAAGAGCGAGGCCATCGCCGACTACCTGGCGGAGCAGGTGGAGGACGAGCTGGGGACGGCGGAGGCCCAGGCCCCCGCCGGGGAGGTGCGGCACATTCAGAAGAAGATGAACCGCCGCCTGCGGCGGACGGCGGCGTGGGCGGCCTGCATCGTGCTGGCTGTGCTGCTGGGGGTGCGCTTTGTTGCCAGCCCCCTGGTGGCGTCGCTGTACTATCAGCCCAACGAGAAGGGGTTCGGGACGAGCATCGAGGGGGAGCCGGACACCGAGTGCGAGGCCATCGCCCTGGATCTCACCGCCCTGTACAGCCTGACCGCCCCGGGGAACACCGTGAACAGCGTCACCGCCCGGCCGGAGGGCTTTGGCCGCTACATCCTCACCTACGAGCTGCGGGACTGGCTCACCGGGGAGACGGATCAGATCAGCGGAACCCTGGACGCCTCCCAGACCGGGGGCTGGGTGCGCACCTTCGGCAGCAACTTTGCCCTGGCCACCATGGAGAGCATCGCAGACTGGGGGAACCTAGCGGACAGCAGCAACGGGCAGGCCGCGGCGGACTATCTGGCGGAGCTGCCCCCCACCTCCTACGTGGCCGCCTGGCTCCACTTCCCGGAGGATCTGAGCACCCAGGAGCTCTTCGCCCTGGAGGAGCGGTACGCCTGGAAGGAGGGCTTTACCTTCCTGTGGGCGGGCGTGCGCAGCGGCGAGGAGCTGCTGCCCGGCCTGGTGGGCTTCAACATGTCCGGCGCGCCCTTCAACAGCATCGCCCCCAGCTGGGAGGACTACCCCATGTTCAACTGGTACCAGATGCGGGCGGAGGGGAAGTACTACAGCGGGGCCGCCTATGCGCAGCACTTCCTGAGCATGCTGTCCTTCATCGCCGGCCGGCCCCAGGCGGAGAACGCCCTGGCCTGGGGGCAGAATTTCTCCGCCGTGCTGGACTACGTGGAGGAGCACGGCGTCCAGGTATGCGGCGTGCTGGTGTACGCCGAGGCGCCGGATCTGGTGCAGATGTGGGAGCGGGGCGACATTGACGGCATCTCCATCTCCACCGTGCTGCCCTCCCGATATTCCGCCGAGGGCGGGCAGTACTCCTGGTAAAATCCGCTTTGACGAACCGGCCGGTTTGTATTATAATAGAAGTAGGATAGGAGGTGTCCTTATGAAGCACGTTGTCATCACCATCGGCCGGGAATATGGTTCCGGCGGGCGGCTCATCGCCAAGAAGCTGTCGGAGGAGCTGGGCATCACCTTCTACGACAAAGAGCTCATCGCGGCGGTGGCCAAAAAGACCGGCTTCTCGGAGAATTTTATCCGGGATACGGAGCATCAGCGCCCTACCAACAGCTTCCTGTACGACCTCTATACCGCAGTACAGACCCCCTCAGTGCCTGATCAGGTGTTTGTTGCCCAGGCCAAAGTGATCAAGGAGGCGGCGGCCAAGGAGTCCTGCGTCATTGTGGGACGGTGCGCCGACTACATTCTGCGGGACGATCCCTGCCTGCTGAGCGTGTTTGTCCACGCCCCCCTGGACGAGCGGGTGCGCCGTGCCCGGGTGGAGTACGGCGTGGAGCAGGCCAACCTGGAGAATTTTGTGATCCGCCAGGACAAGGCCCGCGCCTCCTACTACAACTACTTCGCCAACGGCCGGTGGGGACAGAGCCGGGAGTACGATCTGTGCGTCAACAGCACCCTCGGCATCGACGCCTGCGTGACGATCATCAAGGCCGCCGCCCAGGCAATAGCCGGGGTGTAAGGCCATGCCCTACCTGTCCATCAAGTGCTATCCCAGGGATGAGGCGGCCAGGCGGGCCGCGGTGGAGCGGCTGAACCAGGCCCTGATGGAGGTCTGGGGCTGCGCCCCGGAGGACATCACCATCTCCCTGGAGGAGGTGGCTCCGGAGGACTGGGACGACCAGGTGGAGCGGCCGGAAATCCGCGCCCGCCTGGATACCGTATGGATCCTGGACGGAGAAAAACGCTATCCCCCGGGAAAATAGAACAGCAGTACGGCGGAGGCCTCTGGCCTCCGCCGTTTTTGCGCCGGGCGGCTTCCAATGCTCGGAACATAAAAAAGGATGACCACACCTTCGGTGTGGTCATCCTTTGGCAGCGGGTGAAGGATTCGAACCCTCACATACAGAGTCAGAGTCTGCTGTGCTACCCTTACACAAACCCGCTATTTCCATGTGCTCTCGTGGGCACGCATGCTATTATACCAAATTAGCCGGGAATGTCAAGAGAAAAAGGAAAAAATTTTAGGAAAAAATGGGCCGGGGCGTGTGCCCCGGCCCGCGCCTGAATAACACCTTAGAACTGGTTGGGCTGACGGCTCTTGTTCTGAGCCTGATCCTTTTTCTTGTTCTGAGGATTCTGGCCCTCGGTCTGCTTCTGGCCATTCTGATTGCGGATCTTCATCTGATCCTGATTCTGGTTCTGCATCCAGCTCACCTCGCTTTCGCTGGTGATAGTGTAACCGCTTTGGCGGGATTCATACGGAAATTTTTCGCAAAAAGCCCGGCCCTGTCAGGGCCGGGCTTTTCTGGTGCGCAGCTCATACAGATCATAGGTGCGCAGGAAGGGGAGAGGGGAGGCCCCGGCCTGGAGGTGGCGGGCCAGCAGCTCCCCGCAGGCCCGGCTGTCGCTGCCGGCGTGGTGGTGGTTCAGGGAGATGCCGCAGTACCGGCACAGGGTGTCCAGCCGGTGGTCGGGCAGCTGGGGCAGCAGCCGCCGGCTCATCTGGCAGGTGCAGAGGTAGGGCACATCGGGCCGCCAGCGGACGCCGTAAGCCCGCAGGCACCGGCCCAGCACTGCCAGATCAAAGGGAGCGTTGTGGGCGGCCAGCACGCCGCTGCCCAGGAGAGGGGCCAGGGAGGGCCACAGCTCGGAAAAGGTGGGTGCCTCCGCCGCCATGGCCGGAGTGATGCCGGTGAGGCGGATGTGAAACGGGTCAAAAGGAACCTCCGGGTTGACCAGCGTGTAATAAGACTGGAGGACGGCCCCGTCCTCCACCACTGTCAGGCCGATGGCGCTCATGCGGTCGCTGTTCCGGTTGGGGGTCTCCACATCGAAGGCGATGTAGCGGCGGGGAAGGGGCTGAGCCATGGTCAGTCCGCCCTCCTGTACCGGATGATACGCAGGATGGCGATGCAGTACTTTTTCATGGAGCTCCCCCCTTGCATTCTCCCCCTGATTGTAGCACAGCGCCCGCCGCTGGGCAAGAAAATCCCCCTTGACAGGGGAAATAGATTGTGGTATATTTCAAACATAAAGAGCGAAATATACCACATAACTGAGGAGGTTTTCCACATGATGCGGAAACGATGGTACGGGCTGATCGGCCTTTTGTCTCTGCTGGGTTTTGTGGGGGTGTTCACCCCGGAGCGGTATTTCCTGGGCTTCTTTGCCTTCGCCGTGGACTTTCAGTACTTTTTCCTCCGGCCGGATGAGATGCAGGAGGGGCAGATCCTGCGCTCCGCGGCCCTGGGCTTTTTCTCCGGCATGGGGGTGACGGCCCTGGCGGTGCTGGCAGCCCTGGCCCTGGGCGGGGGGCGGACGGAGGCCCTCTATCTGGGGGCCGGCCTGGGCTGGGGCGTGTCGGTGGCGGTGTACGCTGTCTCCAGCTTCTGGGCCTCTCTCCGGGAGTGGAGGCACGCCGGGCCATGATCACCAACCGGATCAAGGAGCACCGGGCCCGCCTGAACCTGAAGCAGGAGGAGTTGGCAAAGCTGGTGGGGGTGCGCCGGGAGACCATCGGCAATCTGGAGAAGGGAAAGTACAACCCCTCCCTGGTGCTGGCCTGGAACATCGCCCAGGTGTTCGGCGTGTCCATTGAGGAAGTTTTTACCGTCACCCCGGACTGACGCGCTTTTGCCCTTGACGGAAGCCGCCCGCCGTGTTATGGTAAACACAGAGAGAAAACCCGGAGAGGAGTGGGGGACATGAAGCGGTTTCTGGCCCTGATGCTGAGTTTGGTGCTGGTGGTGGGGGTGCTGCCCGCGGCGCGGGCCGACTCCCAGAGCAATGCGGACGGGGACGCGGTGATCCTCCCCGATGATGTGCCCTCCCCCTGGGCTTATGACGAGGTGCACCAGGCCATCGTGCTGGGCATGGTACCGTGGGATCTCCAGAACCACTGGCGCTTTGCCATCACCCGCATCGAATTTGCCCAGATGGTGGTTCACTTCCTGGCCTTCCAGCACGGCTTCTCCAGCGACAGCAGCTTTGTCAGCGCCTACTGCCCCACCACGGTGGACCGGGACGGGAACCGGTTCGGCGCGGCCAGCAGTTGGTGGAATGTGTTCTGCGGCGAGTGGGGGCCCTTTACCGACCTGGCCACACCGGAGGATCGGGGCTACGGCAATACGGCCTATGCTCTGGGCATCCTGAACGGCCGCAGCGCCACCACCTTCGATCCGGACAGTCCCATCACCCGGCAGGAGGCGGCGTCCATCCTCATGCGCTGCTACCGGCTGTACGGCGGCACCTATGAGGCCGCTGACCGCACGCCCGCCCTGTCCGACTGGAACAGCGTGGCCGACTGGGCCAGGGACGATGCGGCGGCGGTGCTGGAGCTGAAAGTGATGCAGGGCTCCGGCGGCGCCTTCCATCCACAGGGCACCTACACCCGGGAGCAGGCGGTGCTCACCCTCCTGCGGCTCTACGCCAACGCCCCGGTGAGCCGGGGAGAGGGGAACATCCCGGATCTGTAAGCTCTTTACGGGGGATCGAACTTATGTTAGAATAAGTGGAGCGGAAGGGATTCCGCTCCACTTTTTTGCCTGCGGAAGGAGGCGGCCCACATGACCTACCGGCCCCTGGCCGACGAGATCCGGCCCCAGACCCTGGATGAGGTGGTGGGCCAGCGCCATATCCTGGGGAGGGACGGCCTGCTGCGCCGGATTATCGACAGCGGCTCCATCCCCAACCTGGTGTTCTACGGTCCCTCGGGCACCGGCAAGACCACCGTGGCCAACATCATTGCCAGGCGCACCAACCGGCCGCTGCACCGTTTGAACGCCACCACCGCCTCCATCTCCGACATCAAGGACATCATCAAGGACATCGGCACCATGCTGGCCCCCGACGGGGTGCTCCTCTACCTGGACGAGATCCAGTACTTCAACAAGAAGCAGCAGCAGTCCCTGCTGGAGTTCATGGAGAACGGCAAGATCACGCTGATCGCATCCACCACCGAGAATCCCTATTTCTATGTTTACAACGCGGTGCTCAGCCGCTCCACCGTGTTCGAGTTCAAGCCCATCGAGGCCGCCGACGTGCGCCCCGCCGTGGAGCGGGGCATCCGCCTCATGGGGGAGCGGCTGAAGGCGGAGGTGGTCTGTGAGGATGGGGTGGTGGAGCACATCGCCTCCGCCTGCGGCGGCGACGTGCGCAAGGCCATGAACGCGGTGGAGCTGCTCCTCACCTCCGCCCGGCGGGAGGGGGACACCCTCACCGTCACCCTGGCCGACGCCCAGACGGTGGCCCAGAGGTCCGCCATGCGGTACGACCGGGAGGGGGACGACCACTACGACATCGCCTCCGCCCTGATGAAGTCCCTGCGGGGCTCCGACCCCGACGCGGCCCTCCACTATCTGGCCCGCCTGCTGGAGGCGGGGGACATGACCACCGCCATCCGCCGCATCCTCTGCTCCGCCAGCGAGGACGTGGGCATGGCCTATCCCCAGGCGGCGCTGATCGCCAAGGCCTGTGTGGACAACGCCCTCCAGCTGGGCCTGCCCGAGGCCCAGCTCCCCCTGGCCCAGGCGGTGGTTTTGCTGGCCACCGCCCCCAAGTCCAACTCGGTCTATATGGGCATTGCCGCCGCCCGGGCCGACGTGCGGGCGGGCAGGACCGGCGATTACCCCCGGCACCTCCAGAACGTCCACGCCGACTCGGCGGGGATGGAGCGGGAGCAGGGCTACCTCTACCCCCACGACTTCCCCCGCCACTGGGTCAAACAGCAGTACCTGCCCGACATCCTGGCGGGCACCCATTACTACCAGTACGGCGACAACAAGAACGAACAGGCGGCCAAGCGGTACTGGGACGAGATCAAAGGCCCGGATGCCTGACATGCGCGGCCCGCTACACGCCGGCCCCGGAATCCAGAGGATTCCGGGGCCGGCGTATCTGTCTGCCGGATCCGCGCAATTTGCCGGGCGACGTAAAATCCGTGTAAAGCTTCGGGAAAGGTTTTGCAAGGTGCCTTGTAGATCGCGGTCGGAGTGCTATACTTTTGGGTGGCCCAACGGAGAAAAGGGCCGCAAACCTGAAAGAAAAGGAAGTAGGAAAGCATGCAGACACGTAAGAAGGTCCTGGCCAGCGTACTCAGCGGCGCGCTGGTGCTGGGCGTCTGCCCCGCGGCCCTGGCCGCTACCGCCAACTACAATGACGGCAGCGTGACCGGCGGCTCCGCCGAATGGCAGGCCTGGGTCAGCGAGTGGGAGAGTGTGGCCAACGACTACACCCAGGTCTCTTTGACCCCCGGCGCGGATGAGACCCAGCTCAACTTTGCCTGGTACAGCCAGACGCAGGACGGCCAGGCGGCCACCCCGGTGGTTCACTTCGGCACCGACCGGAACAACCTGACCGCTTTTACCGGCACCACCATGCCGGTGGACACCAGCCTGACCGGCGGCGTGGCCTATGATTCCAACCACGTTACCGTCACCGGTCTCCAGGCTAACACCACCTACTACTACACTGTGGAGAAGAACGGCGTGGAGACCGAGGTGCAGGAGTACCGCACCGGCAGCTTTGATTCTGTCAAGATGCTGTACGTGGGCGATCCCCAGATCGGCGCGTCCAAGGGTCAGCCCCAGAACGGCGAGGCCCTGGTGGCCGATGCCGGCGCGGCCAACACCGCCGCCCGCAACGACGCCTTCGGCTGGAACCGCACCCTGGAGATTGCCACCCAGCAGAACCCCGACGTGAACTTCATCATCTCCGCCGGCGACCAGGTCAACAAGACCGGCCAGGCCAAGGAGGAGGAGTACGCCGGCTACCTGTCCCCCGACATGCTGGCCAGCCTGCCCGTGGCCACCACCATCGGCAACCACGATTCCCTGAATCCCGACTACACCTATCACTTCAACAACCCCAACGCCACCTCCTACGGCGAGACCGAGGCCGGCGGCGACTACTACTACTCCTACGGCGACGGCCTGTTCATCGTGCTCAACACCAACAACTACAACGTGGCCGAGCACGAGCAGGCCATTGCCGAGGCCGTGGCCTCCGACCCCGATGCCGCCTGGCGTGTGGTCACCATCCACCAGGACATCTACGGCACCGGCCTGGACCACTCCGACACCGACGGCATGATCCTCCGTACCCAGCTGACCCCCATCTTTGACGAGTACGACATCGACGTGGTGCTCCAGGGGCACGACCACACCTACAGCCGCTCCAAGCTGCTCTACGGCGACGGCCAGAGCCACGGCACCTACGAGTTCCGCCTGAACGCCGAGGGCACCGACTACGACTGGGACAACGCCTACAACACCCAGACCGACGAGCAGATCCCCCTGTACCCCGCAGAGGATGACGCCGCCGGCACCGCCGCCCACGACGCCTTCCTGGCGGACAACAGCTGCTATACCATCGAGGACACCACCGGCAGCACCGTGGTGAACCCCCAGGGCACCCTGTACATGACCGCCAACTCCGCCTCCGGCTCCAAGTTCTACGAGCTCATCGCCACCCAGCAGGACTACATCGCCCAGCGCAGCCAGAACTGGTTGCCCAGCTACTCCGTGATCGAGATGGACAGCGACTCCTTCGCCATCACCACCTATCAGATCACCGCTGGCGGCGCGGTGGAGATGATCGACGACACCTTCACCATCCAGAAGGCCGCCCAGACTGACGAGCCCCAGCAGACCGTGGACGCCGCCACCCTGACCGTGGACGGCGAGACCTACTACCGCCTGCGCGACGTGGCCGCCGCCGTGTCCGGCACCGACAGCCAGTTCAACGTGGCCTGGAATGGCGGCGTGGTGGTCACCACCGGCGCGGCCTACACCGACGCGGTGCCCTCCGCCGCCCCCGCCTCCGGCACCTCCGTCTCCCTGACCCTGACGGTGGACGGCGAGAGCGTCACCGAGGACGCCGTGCTGGCCAACGGCAACTACTACCTGCCCGCCTCCTTCTACGCCGGTCTGGGCGTGGAGCTGTAAGGCCGGCTCCCCTGATTTCCGCAAGAATTCCCGGCGGCTCTGCCGCCGGGAATTTCCATTCCGAACAGAAAGGCTGACTGTTGTTGAACTTGAAAAAGTGGTTTGTGCGCTGGGGCATTCCGGTGGTGCTGCTGGCGGCCTTTGTGATCTTCACCGTCTATATCAATCAGGTGGACAAGGTAGCCCTGGTAAACCGGGAGGGGCAGACCTTTGAGAAGGGCGTGGTCACCGAGATCCTCCAGGATAACCTCCAGCCCAACGGCACCCGGGTGGGAGAGCAGCGGGTGCTGGTGCGCCTGACCACCGGCGTCCGGGCCGGGCAGGAGCTGGAGACCACCAGCGCCTCCGGCTTCCTCTTCGGCGCGGGCTGCACCGTGGGCATGCGGGTGGTGGTCATGCAGAGCGTGGCCGGCGACTCCACCATCACCAGCATCTACTCCCAGGACCGGGAGTGGGTCATCTACGCCTTCGCCGCGGCCTATCTGGTGGTGCTGTGCCTGGTGGGCGGCAAGCAGGGCATCAAGGGCGCCCTGGGCCTGGTGTTCACCTTCTTCTGCATCCTCTTCGTCTACCTGCCCCTGGTGTACCGGGGCCTGTCCCCCTTCTGGGTAAGCGTGTTCATCTGCGTGATCACCACCCTGGTCACCATGTATCTCATCGGCGGCCCCACCAGGAAAACCCTGGTGGCCACCGGCGGCACGGTGGCGGGCGTGGTCATCGCCGGCATTTCCGCCACCATCTTCAGCATGGCCACCGGCATCACCGGCTGGAACGTGTCCGACATTGAGAGCCTGCTCACCCTGGCCAGCACCAGCGGCGTGCAGGTGGGCGGCCTGCTCTTTTCCGGCCTGCTGATCTCCAGCCTGGGGGCGGTGATGGACGTGGCCATGTCCATCGGCTCCGCCATCGCGGAGATCCACGCCCAGAACCCCGCCCTCTCCCGCGGGGAGCTCTTCAAGGCGGGGATGCACGTGGGCCGGGACATGATGGGCACCGACTCCAACACCCTGATCCTGGCCTTTGCCGGCGGCAGCATCTCCATGCTGGTGCTGGACTACGCCTACAGCCTGCCCTATCAGCAGATCATCAACTCCAACAACATTGGCATCGCCATCATGCAGGGCCTGTCCGGCAGCTTCGGCATTGTTTTGGCCGTGCCGGTCACGGTGGCCCTGGCCGTGGCGCTCTACACCTGGAAGCGCCCTAACCGGGCGGAGACTGCCCCGGCGGAGGACGCCTCCCGCCAGACTCGATAAGCGGCACTTTAGCGGATACCCAATACCCAAAAACAGAAGAGAGGGCCCGGCGCATTGCGCCGGGCCCTCCAGGTTGTCGATAAACCCTCCAGCCAAAGGATTCGGAGGGAGGGATAGTGTGAAAGGGAACCGTCAGGGTTCCCTTTCGCGTTGGATCAAACAACTTTTTGAAACTTTTTTGAAGTTTCAAAAAGTTCGGCAGCCTGTCGAAAAGACTTTTTCGACAGGCTGGAGGGCCCGGCGCAATGCGCCGGGCCCTCTTGCCGCAGCTGGCATCAGGAGATGGAGACCACCTCGTAGCCAGCCTCGGTGACGGCGTTTTTCAGCACGTCGTCGGGCACGTCCTTGGACAGGGTTACGGTGGCGTTTTTGGCCTCCAGGTTTACCTTGGCCTCCACGCCGTCGATGGCGTTGAGGGCCTTTTCCACGTGGGCCTGGC
>NZ_JAHZDL010000035.1:0-22927 GCF_019422385.1 Flavonifractor sp. | reverse complement strand
CGGATGGAATCTTCCCGCAGGGCTTTTCCTTTGGCGTGTTCTGCGGTGTTGCCTTTTCTTTTTTTGCAGCGGATTCCCCGCCCCGTTTGTGTATGGGGCAGAGCGGGCCGCGAGCCCGCCAAACGGAAAGGATGATTCTGATGAAGAAACTGCACAGCCGGGGGCTGGCCCTGCTCACCGCCGCCGCCCTGTCCCTGTCCGCCCTGGGCACCGCCGCCGGAGCCGCGGGGGAGGGGGCCCTGCCCCTCACCGTCAACGGCGCGGAGACCGGCATCACCGTCACGGAGGAGAACGGCGGCTATATCGTCCCCCTCCGGGCCCTGGCGGAGTATCTGGGCTATACCGTGGCATGGCACGGGGAGGACAGCACCGTCACCCTGGACAGCGGCTCCATGCACGCCACGGTGACCTTGGGGGTGAACCGCTACCAGGCCGTCACCAGCCTGGAGGGCATGGTGGGCATGACGGCCCCCTTCTCCCTGGCCGCCGCCCCCTACGCCGTGGACGGCACCACCTATGTGCCCCTGGAGCTCTTTGTGGTGCTCATGGGCAACCCGGCGGACGCGGTTACCGCCGATGACGGCGCGGTGGAGCTGACGGCGGAGGCCGCGGGCAGCGGCGCCCAGATCCCCAGCCCCTGGGCGGAGTACGGCTCCCTCTCCGGGCTGGAGCAGGCCGCCGGGTTCCCCGTGTCCCTGCCCGTCCTTCCGGAGGGGGTTGAGGCCGTCCTGTATCAAGCCATCCCCGGCCAGCTGGCGGAGGTGCGCTTCTCCGGCGGCGTGGACACCCTGATCTACCGGGCGGGCCCCGGCACGGAGGATATGAGCGGGGATTACAACGTCTATCCCGCCGTACAGACGGTGGAGGAGGGCGGCGTATCCGTCACCTGCAAGGGGGACGGGGACACCGTGTCCCTGGCCCTGTGGAGCCGGGACGGGTACAGCTTCTCCCTCGCCTCGGAGCGGGGGCTGGATATGGCCGCCGTGAGGGCCGCCGTCTCCGGCACGCTGTAAGGCAAGGGGCCCGGCGCTCTGCCGGGCCCCTCTGGGTCAATAGGTATGGGTGCAGATCTCCCTGATCTTGGCCTGGAGGATCTTCAAATCCTCAAAGGTCTCCGGCCGCTTGCGGGGATCCCGCAGCAGGGCGGAGGGGTGGTACATGGCCATCATCCACACCCCGGCCTTCTCCAGCCACTGGCCGTGCTCCCGGGTGATCTTGAAGTCCTCCCGGATCAGCTTCATGGCGGCGATGCGCCCCAGGCACACGATGATCTTGGGCCTGAGCAGGGCCACCTGGTTGCGCAGGTAGCCGATGCAGGCGTCCTGCTCGATGTTCAGCGGATCCCGGTTCTGGGGCGGGCGGCACTTGACCATGTTGCCGATGAATACCTTGTCCCGCTTCAGGTCGATCATGGCCAGCATGTCGTCCAGAAACTGGCCCGCCCGGCCCACAAAGGGGCGGCCGGTGAGATCCTCCTGCTCCCCGGGGCCCTCCCCGATGAACATGACCTCCGCGTCCCGGGGCCCCTCCCCGAACACCACGTTGTGCCGCGTCTCCGCCAGGCCGCACTTCTGACAGCTCATACACGCCTCATAGAGGGCGTCCCAATCCATCATATGGTTTCACCTCAGTTGATTTGCTCATTTCTGACATTGTACCACAGGAATGGCCGGGATACAACTTGTGAAAATTTGTGGTTGACATTTTTGCAGGAAGCGGTTATACTACATGCAACAAAAGCGATGAGAACGACCGCCGCCCGTGAGGGCCGCCAGAGAATCCGGGTCACCGACTGAGAGCCCGGTTCGGCAGGATGGGATGGCGCAACACGTTTGAGCCGGCGCTCTGAGCCCTGATGTCAGGGGGTAGGGGCGCACGTCCGCCCGCGTTAGGGGCTGTGAGCGGCCGCGCCAAGGAGGGCGCGGCAATCACCGGGTGGTACCGCGGAGTTTTTCCGTCCCGAAGCTGCATGCAGCTTCGGGACTTTTTTTATTCTTTTTCATCGAAAGGTTGTGAACGGCATGGAATTTCTGACCAGTCAAACGCGCGCGACGGAGGGGGCCCGGAATAACCAGGCCGTCACCCTTCACGGGGCGGTTCACGCCCTGCGGGATCTGGGCGGGGTCACCTTCCTGACCCTGCGCACCAGAGAGGGATTGATCCAGTGTGTATGCACCGGCCGGGAGGCCCTGGACGGGGCCACCGAGGAGTGCACCGTCACAGTCACCGGCGTGCTGCGGGCAGAGCCCCGGGCCCCCGGCGGGGTGGAGCTGTCCGAGGCGAGGATCACGGTGCTCACCCGGCCCGCCGCGCCCCCGCCGGTGCCCCTGGCCAAGAAGAAGCTGGACCTGAACCTGGACACCGAGCTGTCCCTGCGGCCGGTGGTGCTCCGCGCCCCCAGGGAGCGGGCGGTGTTCCGCATCCAGGCCGCCGTCTGCCGGGCCTTCCGGGAGTATCTGGACAAGGAGGGCTTCACCGAGATCCACACCCCCAAGATCGTCCACGCCGGGGCGGAGGGGGGCGCCAACATCTTCCGCCTGGACTACTTTGGCAAAAAGGCCTTCCTGGCCCAGTCCCCCCAGTTCTACAAGCAGACCATGGTGGGGGTGTTCGAGCGGGTGTACGAGGTGGCCCCGGTGTTCCGGGCGGAGAAGCACGCCACCCAGCGGCACCTCAACGAGTACACCTCCCTGGATTTCGAGATGGGCTATATCGACTCCTTTGCCGACGTGATGGAGATGGAGCAGGGCTTCCTCCAGTACCTGATGGAGCTGCTCCGCACGGAGTACGCCGCCGAGCTGGCCCTGCTGGGGGTGGAGCTGCCCGACGTGACGTGCATCCCCGCCGTCCGCTTCGACGAGGTCAAGCGGCTGGCCGCCGAGAAGTACGGCTACCAGATCCGGGACCCCTACGACCTGGAGCCGGAGGAGGAGCACCACATCGGCCGGTATGCCAAGGAGGAGTGGGGCAGCGACTTCGTGTTCGTCACCCACTACCCCAGCAGGAAGCGGCCCTTCTACGCCATGGACGACCCGGCCGATCCCAGGTTCACCCTGTCCTTCGATTTGCTGTTCCGGGGGCTGGAGGTCACCACCGGCGGCCAGCGCATCCACGACTACGCCCAGCAGGTGGCCAAGATGGAGGATCGTGGCATGGATCCGGCGGAGTTCGAGAGCTATCTCATGATCCACAAGCACGGCATGCCTCCCCACGGCGGCCTGGGCATCGGCCTGGAGCGGCTGACCATGCAGCTGTGCGGGCTGGATAACGTACGCAAGGCGTGTTTGTTCCCGAGAGACCGCACCCGGCTGGAACCATGAGAACGCGGGCGAACACAGTTCGCCCCTGCGGAAGGATAACGGAAGGAGAAAACGATTCCCGTGAAAATTACCGAAGAACTGGTGGACTATGTGTCCGAGCTGTCCCGGCTGAAGCTGCCGGAGGGAGAGAAGGCCGCCATGGCGGCGGAGCTGGAGAAGATCGTGGACTATATGGACGTACTCAGCGGGCTGGACACCACCGGCGTGGAGCCGCTGAGCCACGTGTTCCCCGTGAAGAACGTGCTGCGGGCCGACGAGGTGCAGCCCTCCTGTGACCGGGACGCCCTGCTCTCCGGGGCCCCGGCCTCCGACGGGGAGGCCTTCCTGGTGCCCAGGGCTGTGGAGTGAGGTGAGGACGATGGAACTGCATGAACTTTCTGCCCTGGAGCTGGGAGAACAGCTCCGCGCCGGGGCCGTGACCCAGGCCGAGGCCATCGCCGCCTCTGCCGCCCGGCTCGCCGCCGCCCAGCCGGACAACAACGCCTTTGTCACCGTGGCGGATGCCCCCGCCCCGGCCGCCGCCCTGGACGCATCCCCCCTGGCGGGGGTGCCCATGGCCTACAAGGACAACATCTGCACCAGGGGGGTGCGCACCACCTGCGCCTCCAAAATCCTGGAGGACTTCGCCCCCTGCTATGATGCCACCGTGGCGGAGCGTCTGAGCGCCGCCGGGGCGGTGTCCATGGGCAAGCTGAACATGGACGAGTTCGCCATGGGCTCCACCTCTGAGACCTCCATCTATGGCCCGGTGCGCAACCCCTGGGATCTGACCCGGGTCCCCGGCGGCTCCTCCGGCGGGGCCGCCGCCGCCGTGGCGGCCGGGGAGGTGTGGTACGCCATCGGCTCCGACACCGGCGGCTCCATCCGGCAGCCCGCCGCCTACTGCGGCGTCACCGGCATGAAGCCCACCTACGGCACCGTGTCCCGGTACGGGCTGATCGCCTACGCCTCCTCCCTGGACCAGATGGGCCCCATCGCCCGCTCCGCCGCCGACTGCGCCGCGGTGCTGGATCTGATCCAGGGCAAGGACCCCCGGGACGGCACCAGCCTGGACGCCCCCGCCGGGCGCCTGCTGTCCTCTCTCACCGGCGACGTGCGGGGGAAACGCATCGGCCTGCCGGTGGACTGCTTCGGGGAGGGGCTGGAGCCCGAAATCCGCGCCGCCGTCCTGGCCGCCGCCGACGTGCTGAAGGCCCGGGGGGCCGTGGTGGAGGAGTTCGCCCTCCCCGTCATGGAGTACGTGGTGCCCGCCTACTATATCATCGCCTGCGCCGAGGCGTCCTCCAACCTGTCCCGGTTCGACGGGGTGAAGTACGGCTGGCGGGCCGAGGGCTACGAGGATCTGGGGGAGCTCTACCGCAAGACCCGCACCGAGGGCTTCGGCTCTGAGGTGAAGCGCCGGATCCTGCTGGGCACCTTCGTGCTGTCCTCCGGCTACTACGACGCCTACTACAAAAAGGCCCTCCAGGTGAAGGCAGTTATTAAGCAGGCCTTTGACGAGGCCTTTCAGAAGTACGACCTGCTGCTCACCCCGGTGTCCCCCACCACCGCCCCAAAGCTGGGGGAGAGTCTCAGCGACCCGCTGAAGATGTACCTGAGCGACATCTACACCGTCTCCGTCAACCTGGCGGGCCTGCCCGGGCTGTCCATGCCCTGCGGCTTCGACTCCAACGGCCTGCCCATCGGGGCCCAGCTCATCGGCCCCGCCCTGGGGGATCTGGCGGTGCTGGACGCCGCCCACGCCTACCAGCAGGAGACCGACTGGCACAGACGGCGGCCGGGCGGACAGACGGCCCGTAGGGGCGACCTGCGGTCGCCCGCTGATCTGACAGGAGGTGACGCCCAATGACCTGGGAGACCATCATCGGCCTGGAGACCCACGTGGAGCTGGCCACCAAGACCAAGATTTTCTGTTCCTGCACCACCGAGTTCGGCGGCGCGCCCAACACCCACTGCTGTCCGGTGTGTACCGGCATGCCGGGCACCCTGCCGGTGCTCAACCAGCAGGTGGTGAAGCTGGCCGTCAAGGCGGGCCTGGCCCTGAACTGTGAGATCACCCGGTCCAGCAGGTTCGACCGGAAGAACTACTTCTACCCCGACCTGCCCAAGGCGTACCAGATCTCCCAGCTCTACGCCCCCATCGCCCGCGACGGCGCGGTGGACATCGGGGAGGGCAAGATCATCCGCATCCACGAGATGCACATGGAGGAGGACGCGGGCAAGCTGGTTCACGACCCCTGGCTGGATCAGACCCGCGCGGACTACAACCGCTGCGGCGTGCCCCTCATCGAGATCGTCACCGAGCCCGACTTCCGCTCCGCCGACGAGGTGATCGCCTACCTGGAGAAGCTGAAGGAGACCCTGCAGTACCTGGGCGTGTCCGACTGCAAGATGCAGGAGGGCTCCCTCCGGTGCGACGTGAACCTGTCGGTGCGGCCCATGGGCTCCCGGGAGCTGGGCACCCGCACCGAGATGAAGAACCTGAACTCCTTCAAGGCCATCTCCCGGGCCATCCAGTACGAGGCCCGGCGGCAGATCGAGCTCATCGAAGAGGGCAAGCGGGTGGTGCAGGAGACCCGGCGGTGGGACGAGAACAAGGACGCCACCTACGCCATGCGCTCCAAGGAAAATGCCCAGGACTACCGCTACTTCCCCGAGCCGGACATCCCGCCCCTGGAGCTGAGCGAGGAGTATCTGGAGCGCCTGCGGGCCGAACAGCCCGAGCTGGCCGAGGCCAAGCGGGCCCGCTACCAGGCGGATTGGGGTCTGCCTGTTTACGACACGGAGATGATCACCTCCCAGAAGGCCCTGGCCGGCTTCTTCGAGGCGGTGGTGGCCCTGGGGGCCGAGCCCAAGCAGGCCGCCAACTGGATCATGGGGGAGGTGCTGGGGGCCCTCTCCGTCCACGGCCTGGAGGCCAGGGACATGAAGCTGACGCCCCCCACCCTGGCCCGGCTGATCCAGCTGGTGAAGGAGGGCAAGCTGAACCGCAACACCGCTGTCAAGGTGTTCGAGGCTATTTTCGAGACCGACGGCGACGTGGATACCTATGTAAAGGAGCACGGCCTGGAGCAGGTGTCCGACGCCGGTCTGGTGTCCAGGGTGGTGGACGAGGTTCTGGCCGCCAACGAGAAATCGGTGGCCGACTACCGAGCGGGCAAGGAGAAGGCCTTCGGCTTCCTGGTGGGCCAGGTCATGCGCCAGCTCAAGGGCCAGGCGTCCCCGGCGGTGGTGAACCAGGTGCTGCGGGAGAGGCTGACAGAGGAATGAGCCGGACACAGACCGGGCAGCCATAGGACCCCGGGAGGGCAGAACGCGCGTGTAAAAAAGAAACCGGCAGACAACAGACAGATGAAGGCGCGGGCCGGTCAATCAGACCGGCCCGCGCGTGATTGTCGGTTCTAGGAGAAGTCTGTGCGGGAGTACAGTACCTGCCCGCCCTGGAGCAGCTCCAGCTTCTCCAACTCCGGACTCCCATCCAGCAGGAGGTGGAAGGACTGGCCCGCGTAGGCCTCCAGCCTGCACCGCGCCGTCTGCCCGCCGCCGTAGGTGAGCCGGACGGTGCAGGCCGTCGATTCCCTGATCTGGCCGAACAGCAGGGTGCTGCCCCGGGTTTTCAGCACGGCGGCGGAGAGGGGCTCCGCCCCCGGCGGCGGGCACTCCGCCTGCTGGAGCTCCCCCCAGCCCGCGTCCCCGCGCACCAGATAGCTGGCCCGGAGGCTCCCGTCCTCCCCGGCCCGGGACAGGACGACATAGCCGCCCGCCTCAGCCGGGAAGATCGTCTCAACCGTACGGCCGGGATTTGCCGCCTCGAAGTCCGCCAGGGGATCATTGGACAGGGGGCCGAAGCCGGCGTTTCTCACGCAGTCCTGCCCTGCCGCGCTCAGCATGAACGCCGCCAGGCGGCGGGCCGGGGAGTCCTCCGGCTCGTCGGCCCGGAACACCACATAGTTATAGCCCGCCAGCGGATAGCTGCCGTCGGCGATGGTCTCGTCGGAGGGGAGCACCCCGTCCACCGCCAGCAGCTTCAGCTCCCCGCCGCCGTTCACGTCCCCCAGCAGCCAGTAGCTGTTGACATAGTAGTAATAGACGCTGTAGCCCATGGCGTAGGCGGGCGGGTCGGTGCGCAGGGCCTGGGCCACGTCGGTGAGGGCGGAGGACATGGCGTAGGAGGTGAGGACGTTGTGCACGTCCGGGCTCAGGGACAGCTTCCCTCCCTCCAGGAAATACTGCTCCATCAGGGCGTGGGAGCCGCTGTCCGCGTTGCGGCGGTAGGGCAGCAGCTCCGCGTCCGGGCCGCCCACCTGGTTCCAGTTGGCATACTTCCCGTAGACGTAGATGTCCTGGATCTGCTGCTGGCTCAGCCCGTCGATGGCGTTCTCCGCGTTGGTGAAGAACACCATGGCGTCGTAGGCGATGGGAATGCATGTCAGCTCCACCCCGGCCGCCTCCGCCCGGGCTTTCAGCTCCTCCGAGGGCAGGGTGGCGGCAAAGAGGAAGTCTACCTCGCCGCTGATGAGCCGCTCATAGGACTCATGGCTCTTGGAGTGGCTCTCCGGGAACTGGGGGTGGTTCCGGTAGTTGTCAAAGAGGGCCCCGTACACCGCCGTGGTGTAGGGATAGGTGGAGGTGGAGCCGTCCACCTCCGGCATCTCCCGGTCAAAGCCCCAGTCGATGGCCGCCTGGGAGGGATACCAGGGCAGCAGGACCCGGGCGTTATCCAGGAAGGTGATCACCTCGCCCCGGGTGGCCGGTTTGTCCCACTCCGCCAGGCGCTCCGTCACCGGCTCCCCATAGTTCGGATCGGTCTCGCCGGTGGGCCGCCAGGTGACAATGCTCAGACCCTGCCCGTCAAAGGCCTGGTAGGCCCCCAGGGCCCAGCCGGGGATCTCCCCAGCGTCGGCCAGGCCCATTGCGCCGGCGCTCCCGGTCTCGGGGATGGTGAGCCAGCCCACATACTCCATGGCCCGGGCCAGCATGACGGTGAACTCCCCCCGGGTCACGGTCCGGCCGGGGTTGAAGCGGGTGTCCGCCGCGGCGATCCCCGCCGCCCGGGCGGCGGAGGCCGTCTCATAGTACCAGTCGCCCGGGGACACGTCGGCATAGCCCGGATCGCCGCCGGGCTCTAAGGACAGCAGGCGGCAGATCAGGGCAAAGGCCTCCGCCCGGGTGAGCGCCGCATCGGGGTTCAGATTGCCCGTCTGGTCCCCCTGAATGACCCCCCGGAGGTACAGTTCCTCGGTGCCGCCGGGTTCGTCGTAGTATGCATGTCCCTGCCACACGGTGGTGCAGTCGGGGAAGTGGTGCTCCTCCCCTTGGAAGGCCTCCAGGGGCCGGTTCGCGTCCTCCGCCGGGACGGTGGCAAAGAGGAAGCCCCTCTGGTAGTCGCTGGTGAGGGGAACCGGCTCCCCGGTGTCGGCGTACCGCACCGCCAGCCATTGCCGCTCCGACCAGTCCAGCTCCTCCCCCTGGGGGCAGGGAAGCCGGATGGTCACATAGCTTCCGTCCCCCTCGGTCCGGGTCCACAGGGCCTCTTCCCCCTCCGCCGCCGCGGCGGCGGGGCACAGCAGCGCTAGGCACAGCGCCAGCGTCAGCAGCCGTTTCATCGGTTCACACGCCCTTTCCCTGTAGTTCTGCCTTCATTTTATACCTGTCGTTATCGCTCGGGCAAGTTACAGTGCGGCAACAAGGGATTCCAAATCATAACAAACGGCTCCGGAAGCAGGCTTCCGGAGCCGTTTTGTGCTGTGCCGCCTATACCTGGGCCAGGGCCTGCTCCACATCCTCCAGGATGTCGTTGACGTCCTCAATGCCCACGGACAGGCGCACCAGGTCGGGGGAGACGCCTGCGGCGCGGAGCTCCTCGTCGGTCATCTGTCGGTGGGTGGTGGTGGCGGGGTGGAGCACGCAGGTCTTGGCGTCGGCCACGTGGGTGGCAATGGAGGCCAGGCGCAGCCCCGCCATGAACCTGGAGGCCCCCTCCCGGCCGCCCTTCACGCCGAAGGACACCACGCCGCAGGTGCCGTGGGGCAGGTACTTCCGGGCCCGGTCGTAATAGGGGTCACCCTCCAGCCCGGGATAGCGCACCCAGGACACCTTAGGATGGTTTTTCAGAAATTGGGCCACGGCCAGGGCGTTTTCGCAGTGCTTTGCCATGCGCAGGGGCAGGGTCTCCAGCCCGATGTTCAGATAGTAGCAGTTCTGGGGGGCGGGGATGGCTCCCAGATCCCGCATGAGCTGGGCGGTGGCCTTGGTGATATAGGCCCCCTCCAGGCCGAATCGCTCGGTGTAGGTGACGCCGTGGTAGCTCTCGTCCGGGGTGGTCAGGCCGGGGAACTTGTCGGCGTGGGCGTTCCAGTCAAATTTGCCGGAGTCCACGATGGCGCCGCCCACGGCGTTGGCGTGGCCGTCCATGTACTTGGTGGTGGAGTGGGTGACGATGTCCGCCCCCCATTCGAAGGGCCGGCAGTTCACCGGGGTGGCGAAGGTGTTGTCCACAATCAGGGGCACACCGTGGGCATGGGCGGCCCTGGCGAACTTCTCGATGTCCAGCACGGTGAGGGCGGGGTTGGCGATGGTCTCCCCGAACACCGCCCGGGTCTCGGGCCGGAAGGCGGCCTCCAGCTCCGCCTCCGAGCAGTCGGGATCCACGAAGGTGAAGTCGATGCCCATCCGCTTCATGGTGACGGCGAACAAGTTGAAGGTGCCGCCGTAGATGGAGGAGGAGCACACCACGTGCTCCCCGCAGGAGACGATGTTGAAGATGGCAAAGAAGGAAGCCGCCTGCCCCGAGGAGGTGAGCATGGCCGCTGTGCCCCCCTCCAGGGCGCAGATCTTGGCGGCCACGTGGTCGTTGGTGGGATTCTGGAGGCGGGTGTAGAAGTAGCCGCTGGCCTCTAAATCGAAGAGCTTGCCCATCTCCTCGCCGGTGGCGTAGCGGAAGGTGGTGGACTGGACGATGGGGATGTTGCGGGGCTCCCCGCTGCCGGGGGTATAGCCGGCGTGGAGGCACTGGGTGCTGATGCGGTGGCTCATGGGCAGGACTTCCTTTCTCTTTGGGTATGCTCAATATCCTACATCCTCACTATGGATGTGTCAAGGGGTCTGGTCCGGGGCGGCCAGGGAGTCGTCGGGGGAGAGGGGCTGGCCCAGGGCGTCCCCCTCCACCAGCAGCTGCACCTGCTCCACCCCATCCACCCCCGCCAGGGTGTTCACCAGGGCGTACACCGCCAGCCGGGCCTGGCCGCTGTCGGCGGGCAGGCCGTCCAGAAAGGCCTGGGACAGATCCACTGTGCACAGGCCGTCCTCCAGGGTCACGGAGCGCACCTCCGCCCCCTGGGGCAGGGCGGCTTCCAGCTCCTGACCGGAAGGGCCGTCTGCCCAGCTGGTGAGCACATCCTGGAGCAGGGTGTCCCCGGCGGCCAGCTCCCGGGTCTCGGCGGCCAGGCCGGTGCCGTCGGCGCGGGGATACCAGAAGAGGAGGGCGACCGAGGCGGGGGCGTCCATGCCGTCGGAGAGGAACAGCTCCTCCGGGGTCAGGGCCTGGACGGGGCGGTAGGGGATCTCCCGGCCCTCCACGGTGACGTACACCGCGTCCACCCCCTCCACCTGGCAGAGGGTGAGGGTGAGGCAGGCGTCCGCCACGGTGAGATTCACTCCTGACAGGCCGCCGTACTGCTCGGACAGATCCAGGTGGAGCACCCCATCCTCCAGCTCCCAGCCCAGCAGGCGCACCCCGTCGGGGAAGGGGGAGGTCAGGTCGGGGGAGTCCGGCCCGTCCAGCAGGGCAGCCACCAGATCGGGTATGGGCTCCTTCGGCGGGGCGGAGCCGTAGGGCTCGCTGGCCAGGGCCTGCTGGGCATAGCGATCCTCCAGCGCGGAGTAATACACCTGATAGCCGTCCTCCGCCTCCTCCGGCGGGGCGGAGCACCCCGCCGCCAGGAGCAGCAGCCCCGCCAGGGCCGCGATTCGGATGCGATTCACCGCTGCGTCCCTCCCTTCTCCGCCAGACGGGGGAAGACCACCTCAAAGCAGGTGCCCTCCGGCTCCCGCCGCCGGGCCGTCACCGTGCCGCCGTAGCGGCGCACCGTGTCCCACACGATGGACAGGCCCAGACCGGTGCCGCCGGCGGCCCGGGAGCGGGCCTTGTCCACCCGGTAGAAGCGGTCGAAGATCTTGGGCAGATCCTCCTCCGGAATGCCCACGCCGGTGTCCTCCACCCGCAGGCGCACCTGGCGGGCGTCCCCCTGGAGGGTGACATAGACCTTCCCGCCGGGCAGGTTGTACTTCACCGCGTTCTCCATCAGGTTGAAGGCGATCTGGTACAGCTCGTCCTCCGTGGCCGCGATCAGGCAGCCGGGCTGGAGGCGCAGCTCCAGCTCCACCTCCACCGCCCGGGCCAGGGGGGTGAGCATGTGCTCCACCCGCTCCACCACCGCCCCCACGTCCACGGGGACGGCGGCCGCCGCCGGGGCGGTGTCCAGCCGGGTGAGGGTGAGCAGCTTCTCGGTGATGCGGGTGAGGCGCTCGGCCTCGTCCCCGATGTCGGTGAGGAATTCCCGGGCGGTCTCGCTGTCCATGTGGTCGGCCTGGAGAATGGAGTCGGTGAGCAGCCGGATGGAGGCCAGGGGGGTCTTGAGCTCGTGGGAGGCATCGGAGACAAAGCGGCGGCGCACCTCCTCGGTGGTCTGGAGGCGGCCGGTGAGCTCATTGAACTCGTCGGCCAGGCGGCTGAGCTCATCCCCGCCGCCCATGGATACCCGGTGGCTGTACTCGCCCTCCCGCACGGTGCGGATGGCCCCCAGCAGCAGGGCGATGCGCCGGGTGAGGGCCTTGGCAAACACCACGCCCATCACCAGGGTCACCAGGCAGATGACCAGGGAGATGAAGCGCAGGTTGGTCTGGATGCCCTGGAGCATGGCGCCCTGCTCGGCATCGTACTCGTAGAGATACACCGCTCCCTGGGTCATGGAGCGGTAGGTGACCGGCACCGCCGCCCGGCTGTGGAATACGCCGTCGGCGTAGTCGGAGCGGAACACGTCGTTGCCCTGCAGGGCGGTGACCAGCTCCCAGAACAGGGCGTACTGGCCCGTGGTGTCGGTGCGGGCCGTGCCCTCCTGAAAATCGCAGAGCACCAGGCCGTTGGGATCGGTGACCACGATCCGCGTCACGCCCAGGGAGCCCAGCAGCAGCTCCACCGTCCGGGCGGCGCCCTCGGCGGTGAGGGCCTCCGGCCCGGTGGCCAGGGCGGAGGCCAGCACGGCGGCCTGGTTCTGCATGGAGGTCTCCTTGGAGCGGTAGGCCAGATCCTGGGACACCATCACCGGATAGGTGTTGAGCAGGATCAGCACCGCCGCCACGATGAGAATATAGGTCATGGCGAACTTGGTCTGGAGGGAGCGCCAAAAGGGCACCTTTTTGGATTGCGGCAAGAAAACACCCCCTGGGGCAGTGAAGAGTGGACAGTGAACAGTGGGGGGTCAGTTTCCTTTCAGGTAGTAGCCCACGCCCCACTTGGTGAGGATATACTGGGGGTTGGCGGGATCCAGCTCCAGCTTCTCCCGCAGGCGGCGGATGTGCACGTCCACCGTGCGGTAGTCCCCGGCGTACTCGTATCCCCACACCACGTTGAGCAGGTTCTCCCGGGAGTACACCCGGCCGGGGTTGCGCAGCAGCAGCTCCATCAGATCGAACTCCTTGGCGGTGAGCTCCACGCTCTGGCCGTCCTTCCACGCCGCCCGGGCGTCCGCGTCCAGGGTGATGTGGCCCATGGTCAGCTTGCCGCCGCCCCCCTTCTGCTGGGCGGCCATGCCCGCCCGGCGGAGCAGGGCACGCACCCGGGCCTTCAGCTCCAGAATGTTGAAGGGCTTGGTGATATAGTCGTCCGCCCCGCACTCGAAGCCGATGATCTTGTCCGTGTCCTCGCTGCGGGCGGTGAGCATGATGATGGGCACGTTGGAGAACTCTCGGATGCGCATGCAGGCCTGCAGCCCGTCGATCTTGGGCATCATCAGATCCAGGATGATCAGGTCGAAATTGCCGCTGCGGGCCAGCTCCACGGCCTCCTCGCCGTCATAGCCAGTCTCCACCTGGTAGCCCTCGCTCTCCAGATTGAACTTGATGCCCTTGACCAGCACCTTTTCGTCGTCCACGACCAGTATTTTCACGGTTTGCCTCCTATTCCACGGTTACATAGTCGATCAGGCCCGCCAGGATCCCCTCGCCGATGCCGGGCACGTCGGTGAGCTGCTCCACCATGCGGAAGGGGCCGTTGGCCTGCCGGTAGGCGATGATGTCCGCCGCCCGGGTCTCCCCGATGCCGGGGAGGGTCATCAGGGTCTCGGCGTCGGCGGTGTTGATGTTCACCGGAGCGGCCGGGGCATCGCTCTCCGCCGCCTCTGGAGTGGGGGAGGGCAGGACGATGGGGGTCTCCTGCACCAGGGTGCGCTCCACCTCCACCCGCACGGGCTGGGGGCTGGCCTGCCC
Source organism: Flavonifractor sp. (assembly GCF_019422385.1). Taxonomy (NCBI): domain Bacteria; kingdom Bacillati; phylum Bacillota; class Clostridia; order Eubacteriales; family Oscillospiraceae; genus Flavonifractor; species Flavonifractor sp. The sequence goes on along the minus strand of NZ_JAHZDL010000035.1, from coordinate 9,122 downwards.
CCGGAGGAACCAGCCCGCCGCAAAGGCGGCGGCCGCCACGGCCAGCACGATAGCCAGCCACTCCACTCTGGAAATCTTCACAATTCACCACCGCCTTTCCCGTTGCGTCCCGGGATCCGGTTTGCTATAATAGAAACAGACGCCGCGGCCCTGCCGCGGGCACTTTCTGACATTATATCATAGATCACGGGAGTTTCCTATGAAAAAATCACGACTGCTTTCCGCCCTGCTGCTCCTGGCCCTGCTGGCCGGCCTGCTGACCACCGGGGCCTCCGCCGAGGAGGCCGCGGAGCCGGCCGACGGCGGCAGCGGCAGCGCCATCCTGGACGCCATGGACGTGGACGCCACCGCCGCCATCCTGGTGGATCCCGACTCGGGGGAGATCCTCTACGAGAAGAACGCCCATGAAAAGCGCTATCCCGCCTCCATCACCAAGGTGATGACCTGCCTGCTCACCCTGGAGGCAGTGGATCGGGGAGAGCTGAGCCTGGAGCAGGTGGTCACCGCCAGTGAGAACATCTACACCGGCATCGGGGAAAACGCCTCCACCGCCGACATCAAGGTGGGGGAGCAGGTGCGCATCATCGACCTGCTCTATGCCGCCCTGATCCCCTCGGCCAACGAGGCGTGCAACATCATGGCCGAGGCGGTGAGCGGCGACGTGGCCTCCTTTGTGGAGCTGATGAACCAGCGGGCCGGGGAGCTGGGCATGGAGGGCACCCACTTCGCCAACGCCCACGGCTACCACGACGACAACCACTACACCACCGCCTACGACATCTATCTGATGTGCAGGGAGGCCATGACCCATGAGACCTTCCGCACCATCGTGGGCTCCCTGAACTACACCATGCCCGCCACCAACATGCACGCCGAGCCCCGCATCGTCCGCTCCACCAACGCCCTGATCTCCAATTTCCGCATCCTCGGCTATCTCTACGAGTACGCCACCGGCATCAAGACCGGCTCCACGCCGGAGGCGGGCTACTGCCTGGCCGCCTCCGCCACCAAGAACGACCGGAACCTGATTTCCGTGGTGATGGGGTGCGAGCGGGTGCCCGGCTCCACCGGCAGCCAGGGCCACACCTATTTCAGCGAGACCATCCGCCTGTTTGACTGGGGCTTTGACAATTTCTCCACCCAGACCATGCTGGACAGCAGCAAGCGGGACATCCCGGAGGTGGAGGTGAGCCTGGGGAAGCAGCCCAGCGTCACCCTCATGCCGGAGGGGGAGATCTCCGCCCTGCTGCCCAACGACGTGTCGGAGGAGAACTTTACCTACCAGTACACCATCGACTCCCCCGTGGTGGAGGCCCCGGTGGAGGCCGGGCAGGAGCTGGGCCGCATCACCGTGTCCTTCAACGGGCAGGAGTACGGCATCCTCCCCCTGGTGGCCACCTCCTCGGTGGAGCGGGACAATTTCCTCTACTACCTGGACCGGGTGCAGAAGTTCTTTGACAACCTGCTGGTGCGTATCCTGCTGGTGGTCATTCTGGCGGTGCTGGTTATCCTCATCGTCCGCCACATGCTCTGGGGCGGGCGGAAGGGCGGCCGCAGAAGCTATGCCTACAGCGGCCGGGGCCGCTATACCGGCAGCCGTCGCCGCCGCCGCTGAGACAGCACTACATAAAAGGGTCCCTCCGCGCCGCAGGCGCGGAGGGACCCTTTGTGTCTACAGCAGCTCAATGCCCAGCAGGGGCATCAGCTCCGCCGCCTGGGCGGGGTTGAGCTTCATCCCCCGCAGCTCCCGCAGGCTCTCGGACACGGTGAGGCCGCCGATGGAGCAGTCGGAGAGATCCAGGCCGGACAGGCTGGTGCGGAAAAAGTCCGCCCCCTGGAAGTCCACCCGGCGGGGGAGCAGGCCGGACACGTCCGCCTGGGCCAGCACCGCCCCGCCCAGGCGGCAGTCCTCCAGCCTGGTATTCCGCCAGCGGGTCTGGCTGAAATTGGCGCAGCGGAAGGAGCTGTCCGTCAGCGTGCAGTCCCGCCAGCGGCTGCCGGTGAACTGCCCGCCGTCCCCCTTGCAGCCGTCCACCGACACCTGCCGCCACACGCTGCCCCCGAAGCGGCAGTTGGAGAAGTCGCAGCCCTGCCAGGCCGCCTGCTCGAACACCGCGCCGCTGAAATCGCAGTCCACGAACCGGCACTTGCGCAGCGTGCACCGCCGCAGCTCCAGCCCGGCGCAGTCCAGTCCGGTGAGCACCTCGCCGGACGCCTCCAGCGCCTCCAGCTCCCGTTCCTCCCGCAGGGCCAGGATGATTTCCGCCTCCAGCATGGCACCGCCCCCTACATCAGAAGAAGGGAGAGCAGCACTGTGACGATGCCGCACACGCCGATGGCCAGGCCGCTCATGGCCCCCTCGGTCTCGCCCAGCTCCAGGGCACGGGAGGTGCCCACCGCGTGAGAGCAGGCTCCGATGGCCAGCCCGGCGGCCAGGGGTTCCCTGACCCGGAACAGCTTGATGAGCAGCGGGGCGGTGATGGAGCCGAAGATGCCGGTGAGCACCACCGCCACCACGGTGATGGAGCCGATGCCGCCGTGGGCCTCGGACACGCTGATGGCGATGGGGGTGGTGACCGACTTGGGCAGCAGGGAGGCGGTCATGGCCTCGTCCAGGCCGAACAGGCGGCAGAGCAGGAGAACGCTGCCCATGGATACCACGGAGCCCACCGTGCACCCCACCAGAATGGGCAGCCAGTTGCGCCGCAGCAGGGGGAGCTTGCCGTAGATTGCCACGGCCAGGCAGGCGGTGGCGGGGGAGAGGAACAGGCTGATGAATTCCGCGCCCTGGTCGTAGGCCTCATAGGGGATGCGGAAGAGGAGCAGCACACCGATGGTCAGCACCACCCCGATGAGCAGGGGATTGCAGACCACCAGGCCGGTCTTTTTCTGAATGCGCACCCCCACCCAGAAGGTAAAGATGCTCAGGGCGACGCCGAAGAAGGGGGAGTAGAACAGCTCAGACACGGTTTTTCCTCCTCTCCAGCAGGCGCAGGGTGAGGCGGATGCTCCAGGCCGTGGCGGCGAAGGTGACCACCGTGGTCACCAGGCAGATGACCACCAGGGCGACGGCGGAGGAGCGCAGCAGGTCAAAGTAGTTCATGATGCTGACGCCGGCGGGCAGGAAAAAGAACGCCATATTGGCCAGCAGGAAATCGGCCTTCTCCTGGATGTGCTCCACCCTCAGCAGGCCGGAGGCCAGCAGGAGCAGCAGCAGGATCATGCCGATGACGCTGGCCGGAAAGGGGAAGGGCAGCGCGGCCTCGATGAGCTGGCTGACCCAGCACACGGCGAAGACCACGCCGATCTGACAGATGATTTTCATGGGTGCGCCTCCTGGTTTGCAAGCAGATAACCCCAAAATTGTACTCCTCGGGCCATCCGCCTGTCAACCGCGGGCCGGACTCTTTCCCCTGTCGATCTCTCCAAAATTTGGCCCGGCGGCAGGCCGTTTTTCCGCAGGGGGGAAAGGGGGGCGGATGAACAGTTGATGAACAGTTCCTTACGAAAGGCAGAAGATTCTGGAGAAAGCTGAAAGCCTTTCTTACAGAGCCGTGAAACCGCGCCAACTCCCCTTGCCCTGCCCGGAGATTCGTGCTATCTTGTGTCCACCACTTGAAAAGGAGGCGTTTCTCATGCAGCACCGCAAACTGTTTCTTGCCGCGGCGGGTGCGGCCCTGGCCATCGCCCTGACCGCCTGCTCCGGCACAGACGCGCCCGCCGGCACCCCTGCCGGCACGGCATCCGCACCCCAGGAATCCGCCGTGGTGGAGACCCAGACCCCCGCGCCGGAGGCGGAGAGCCACACCCTCCAGGCCACCCTCAATTCTGTGGATACGGGCCTGGACTTCCTGGTGGCGGTGGACGAGAATGGAAATTACTGCCGCTTCAATCTGGGCGGCGTGGACGCCGACGGCCTGGAGCCCGGCGACAGCATCCAGATCACCTATACCGGGACGCTGTCTGACGGCGAGGGAGAGCCCACCGCCACCATCACCGCCCTAGAAAAGACATCCTGAACAGATACTGATGAAGCAAGACGGGGGCCGGCGCAGATGCGCCGGCCCCCGTCTTAGGCTGTCGATAAACCCTCCGGCCAAAGGATTCGGAGGGAAGGATAGTGTGAAAGGGAACCGTCAGGGTTCCCTTTCGCGTTGGATCAAACAACTTTTTGAAACTTTTTTGAAGTTTCAAAAAGTTCAGCAGCGTGTCGAAAAGACTTTTTCGACACGCTGAGACGGGGGCCGGCGCATCTGCGCCGGCCCCCGTCTGCCTATTTCTGCTTGCGCTGGAGCTGGAGCCCGTCGGCGATCATGGCGATGAACTCCGAATTGGTGGGCTTGCCCTTGGCGTTGCTCACCGTGTAGCCGAAGTATTTCTGCAGGGTCTCCAGATCGCCCCGATCCCACGCCACCTCGATGGCGTGGCGGATGGCCCGCTCCACCCGGGAGGCGGTGGTGCCGAAGCGCTTGGCCACCTCGGGATAGAGCACCTTGGTCACCGCGTTGATCACATCCATGTCGGCCACCGCGATGAGAATGGCCTCCCGCAGGTACTGGTAGCCCTTGATGTGGGCGGGCACGCCGATCTCGTGGATGATGGAGGTGACCTGGCTCTCCAGGCTCTCTCCCTCGGCGCTGTCCTCCGGAGTGCCGCCGGACGGCTGGCTCCGGGCCGCCAGCTGCCGAACGCGCTCCACCACGGCGGGGATGCGGCAGGGCTTCATCATATAGTAGTCCGCCCCGTGGGCGGCGGCCAGCTCCGCCACATTGCCCCGGGCGAAGCTGGAGAGCACCAGCAGGCGGGGCCGCTCCGGCAGGGCGGCCAGCTCGCCCAGCACCTCCAGCCCGTCCATGCTGGAGAGCACTAGATCCAGCACCACCACGTCGGGGCGCAGCTCCCCGGCCAGACGGACGGCCTCCTCGCCGTCGCCGGTCTCCGCGGCCACCTCCATGGAGCCGTCCGCCGCCAGAGCCTCCACGATCAGGCGGCGGAACTCCTCGCCGGCGTCTGCCACCAAAATCCTCGTTTTGCTATCCAATGTTGACACCCTTTCCGGCAGGTCTCCCTGCCCTATGTTTGTGCCTGGCCAAGGCTCTTTACCGGTTGGCTATAATTTACCATAATCAGACAGCAAACGCAAGGGATTTGCTGGAAATTTGTGGATATAATCGCTCGACTTCGTTCGACCTTTTTCTCCGTCCCGCGACACCGCCGGCGGCCTTCCGCCCACGTTCGACCGCCGCGCCCCCCTGTGCCCCGGGCACCCCGCCGGGCGGACTGCCCGGGAGGGATGCTTTTTGGCAACATACACGACCAATTACCAGCTGCACCAGTGGGAGGCTACAGACGACTTCCTGCGTACGGACTTCAATGAGGACTTCGCCAAGATTGACGCGGCGATCCGCTCGGCGGTGGAGACCGCTCAGGCCAAGCCGGAGGTGGTCACCGGGAGCTACACCGGCAACAACGCGGAGTACCGGGAGATCGACCTGGGGTTCCGGCCCAAGGCAGTGATCCTGTTCTGCCGGGAGTACGACTCCGTCATGGCCTACGAGGGGAGGCCCCGGCTCAGCCACACGGGAGACAAAACCATGCTTACCACCACGGACAACGGCTTTCAGGTCTATTACGGGTACTACCGCTCCGGCCTGACGGATTACGACTACCGGCCCGTCACCAACAAGAGCGGAGAGGAGTACCGCTATCTGGCGGTGAAGTAGGCAAAAAACCACCCCCGGGCCAACGGCCCGGGGGTGGAACTGTCTATGCAGTTTTCAGGGGGTGGAGAAATTACTCGACCACACGATAGGCGGCGAAGACAACATCTCCAGTGGCAATGTCAGTAAACTCCAGAACAACCACGTTGTTGTTGCTCAGAGCCTCGCCGGCAGTAGCGAAGGGGCCAACTGCCTTGATGCCGCTCCAAGCACCAGTGACATCCTGGAAGTTCCGGGAAATGGTGTCCTTATCGGCATCATCAGCGGCGGCGGCAGTGGCAAAGACCTCGTACTGCGCCCTATAGGTGCTGCAGTCGATGGTGACCATCAGATTCACACTGCTGGCCTGAGTCTCACTCAGATCCAGAACAGCGGCGTTGTCGATGGCCTTGGAAACGGTGCTGTAGGTATCGGCGCTGAGAGTGACGCGGCCGTTCACGGTGGTCTTGGAGATCACATCGCCGGTGGAAGCCTCGGGAGGTACGATCTCGTCGTCCGCGTCGGCGATGACCCAGGCGGCCTTCACGCGGTCCTTGTCATCGTAGACGATGACGGCCTGCTGGCCATCCTCGAAGGCAATGGTGTCAGCGGTGTCGGCGTCGGTGTCCACGTCGAAAGCGTTGAAGATCACGTCGGCATTGCGGTCAGCCAGCATGTTATCCCACTCGGTCTGACCCTTGAAGTTCTCGTGATAGGTCTGCACCCACTTGGCGTAGGGCACATAGACGTAGCCAAAGGCAACGCTGTAGCCGGTAGCCACATCCTCAACCCAGGTAGTCTTACCCTTATCAAGAGTCTTGCCGTCGTTCTTATTAACGGCATAGTAGGCGTTGTCGTTGTCGTTATTGCTGTCGTCGGCCTTGAAGATGCTCTCGAACTCGGTCCAGCCCTTGGAGTCGGTGGAATAGGTATAGACCATGTTCTTCACGCCGTCCAGATCCTTCAGATCATCCTCGCTCTTGAGCTGAGTGATGGTGCCGTCCTCCAGGATCACGGTGTAGATGTTGTAGTCGGTGTAGTTCCGATAGGTATCCAGAACCAGGCAGTAATCGTTGTCCTTGGCGGCGTGATACCCACCGGTCACCAGCATCACATTGGCCACACCGGTCTTGCCGTTGGGGTAGGACTCGGGGTTGTACATGACAGCGTCAACATACTTGTGGACGCCGACCTGAGTCTCGTACAGGTTCTCATAGCCGACGGACACGGCGCCGTCCTTGCCGTCCCAGTAGAAGACCACGGTCTCGTCGTCGATGCCGAAGCGGGCGGCCTTGTTGACATCGGCAGACTTGTCGGTGACCTTCTTGTCCGCATCCTTGCTGGAGTAGACATAGTTGGTGCCGTTGCCCTGGATCTCGAAGTAGGTGTCGCCCTTCTCGATATCGAGGTTCAGCTCGGCAGCCATGCCAACAGTAGTCTCATACTTATCGTGGTCATAGCCGGTCACCAGAACGTCCTTGCCAGCCACATAGGTGCGGGAGGACAGGTTCAGGTTGGGCTCGTCCAGAGTGACGACTTTGTCGTCGCTCAGAGTGTAGGTCACCAGGTAGCCAGCGGCGTTGCCGGCGGGCGCGTAGTTATCTTCCTTGTTGTAGCGGCCGTCATCGGTGCCGAAGAAGTTCTTCAGCGCCTCGTCCTCGTCCTTGCCGAACAGGTTGTTGCGGGTGGCGCTCCAGTTCACCTCGTAGGTGCCCTCGGTGCCGTCGGCCAGCAGCAGCTTCACGTCGGCGGACAGCTTCAGACCGTTGACGGAGAAGGCGGAGTCCAGGATCAGAGCGTAGTTCTTCTCGGCGGCCTCAGTCTCCTCGAAGGCGATCACGTTGTTGTAGTCGTCCAGATAGAAGATGTAGGAGGCGTCAAACTTCACGCCGGCATCGGTGTCGCACTCATCCACCAGGAATTTGGTGGCAGAGGACTTGTTGTCCAGCTCATCCTCGTAGTAGTTCTCGCCGTCCACAGTCATGTACTTGTCGGTCTTGACCTTGGTGGTGTAGTACTCCATCTCGCCGGTGACGGTCTCGGGCTTCTCCACGTAGGTGCGGCCGCCGTAGGAGACAGCCAGGACGATGTCGTCCTTCTCCACGTCCTCATAGCCCACCACGTTGGCGAAGTCCTCGGTGATCATGCCCTTGACGGTCAGGGACTCCTTCTTGGTGTTGTAGGCGGAGATCTCGGACAGGGTCTTCTGCAGGGACAGGACATAGTCCACATAGCCGTCGTTGTCGTTGTCGATGACGGTCAGGGTGGCGCCCTTCACGTTCATGACGTCCTTGGTGTCGCTGGAGTCGCGGTCCACCTCGGCGTAGTTGAGGTAGTACTCGGTGTCCTTGTCGGTGGACAGGCCGGTGCCCTTCAGCAGGGAGGCCAGAGAGCCGTCGTCGCGGGTGGTGCCGCCGGTCACCTTGTCGCCGGTGGTGACAACGTTGTTGTCCTCAGTGACCACGGGGTCGCCGTACACCACGGACTTGGACAGGATGGTGTCCTTCTTGATGTACATGGTCACGGACTTACCCAGCATATCTACGGGGGTGGAGACCTCGAAGGTGCCGGTACGGGTGTTGTCGGCGTTGTTGACCACCTGGGTATTGGTGGTGGTGGAGAAGATGCCCTCGGCATTCTCGATGCGGGTCAGGCCCTCCTTCAGAGCGGTGTCGCTGTCGTCATCCAGGATAGCCCACTCATTGGCGGTGACGACACCCTCCACGCGGATCACACCGTACTTGTCGGACAGGATGGTGCGGTGGTCGGCGTAGGTCAGGGCGTAGCCGTTGGAGTACTGCTGAATCATCTCAACGTCCAGGGCGTTGTAGATCAGCAGGGCCGCGTCGTCGCGGTTCAGGGGGGCGGTCAGATCCTTGGTGTAGTTGCGGAAGATGCCCACGGAGTCAGCCACGGAGGACACACGCAGGGCCCAATCGGTGCCCACGAAGCCCTCGATGGCGGGGTCGTAACCGATGGCCACCAACAGCATCTTCGCAGCCTCCAGCGCGGTGACGGTGGCGCTGGGGTCGAAGGTGTTGTTGCCGCGGCCGGCGATCACGCCGTTGGTGTAGCAGTAGTTAATGTGGCCCTTGGCCCAGTTGCCGTCAATGTCGGTCAGACCGGAATTGACGTTCTCGTACAGGGCGCTGTTGTCCACGCCCTTGTTCATGATGACGGAGATCATCTTCGCCATCTGCGCGCGGTCCACGTTCTCGGTGGGCGCATAGGACCCATCGGGCTTGCCCTGGATGATGTCCAGAGCAACCAGCATGGAAACCGCGTCCTTGTTGACAATCTCATCCTTGTCGGTGAGATCGTTGTAGCTCACAGCGGAAGCGCCGACGACCATCAGGCCAATGACCATGACGACGGCCAGCACCAGGCTGAGAGCCCGTTTGAGGTTTCTCATCTTGGATTTTC
>NZ_JAHZDL010000034.1:0-23121 GCF_019422385.1 Flavonifractor sp. | reverse complement strand
TCACCTGCACGGGGGCCAGCCAGGCGGGGAAGGCGCCGGCGAAGTGCTCGGTGATCACGCCGATGAACCGCTCGATGGAGCCCAGCACCACCCGGTGGATCATGACGGGGCGGTGCTTTTCGCCGTCCTCGCCGGTGTACTCCAGCTCGAACCGCTCGGGCAGCTGGGAGTCCAGCTGGATGGTGCCGCACTGCCAGGTGCGGCCCAGGGAGTCGGCCAGGTGGAAGTCCAGCTTGGGGCCGTAGAAGGCGCCGTCGCCCTCGTTGATGACGAACTCCTTGCCCATGTCAGTGATGGCGTTCTTCAGGATGTCCTGGTTGTGCTCCCACTGCTCCACGGTGCCGATGTGATCCTCGGGCATGGTGGACAGCTCGATGGTGTAGGTCAGGCCGAAGGTGGAGTACACCTCGTCAAACAGGCGGACGGTCTCCTGGATCACGTCCTTCAGCTGGTCCGGGGTCATGAAGATGTGGGCGTCGTCCTGGTTGAAGCAGCGCACCCGGAACAGGCCGTGGAGGGCGCCGGACAGCTCGTGCCGGTGAACCAGGCCGATCTCGCCCACCCGCAGGGGGAGCTCCCGGTAGGAGTGGGGCTCGCTGGCGTAGACCAGCATGCCGCCGGGGCAGTTCATGGGCTTGATGGCGTAGTCCTCGTCGTCAATGACGGTGGTGTACATGTTCTGCTTGTAGTGATCCCAGTGGCCGGAGCGCTCCCACAGCTGGCGGTTGAGGATGATGGGGGTGGAGATCTCCACATAGCCGTACTTCTTGTGCACCTGCCGCCAGTAGTCCAGCAGGGTGTTCTTCAGCACCATGCCCTTGGGCAGGAAGAAGGGGAAGCCGGGGCCCTCGTCCCGCAGCATGAACAGGCCCAGTTCACGGCCCAGCTTGCGGTGATCCCGCTTCTTGGCCTCCTCAATGCGCTGGAGGTACGCGTCCAGCTCGTCCTTCTTGGGGAAGGCGATGCCGTAGATGCGCTGGAGGGTCTCCCGGTTGGAGTCGCCCCGCCAGTAGGCGGCGTTGCAGGCGGTGAGCTTCAGGGCGTTGCCCTTCACCCGGCCGGTGGAGTCCAGATGGGGGCCGGCGCACAGGTCGGTGAACTCCCCCTGCTTGTAGAAGGAGATGTGGGCGTCCTCGGGCAGGTCGTTGATCAGCTCCACCTTGAAGGGCTCGCCCTTCTCCTCCATGAACTTCAGGGCCTCGTCCCGGGGCAGCTCAAACCGCTCCAGCTTCAGCTTCTCCTTGCAGATCTTGCGCATCTCCGCCTCAATCTGCTCCAGGTGCTCCGGCGTGAAGGCGAAGGGGGCGTCCATGTCGTAGTACCAGCCCTCGTCGATGGAGGGGCCGATGGCCAGCTTCACCTCCGGCCACAGGCGCTTCACCGCCTGGGCCATGATGTGGGAGCAGGTGTGCCAGTAGGTCTGGCGGTATTCGGGGTTCTCAAAGGTAAATTCGCTGTTTTTCACTTCTTCGGACATGATGCCTGACTCCTTTCTAAATCTGGCTCCCCCATCCAAACCGAACCGAAGCCCAGCGCAGCGGGTTCGGTTCGGAGAGGAGGTGCAAGGGAGCGGAATGAGAGGCTCCGCGCAGCGGGGCCGCGAATGGTGCGGACTTTGCACCGACGACGGGGCAAAGCAAAAAACGCCTCACCCCTGAGTGTGTCAGGGGTGAGGCGTCGTCATACGTCCCACGGTTCCACCCTGCTTGTCAGAAGTGCGGAGACGCCCGGGAGCAGGACAACAGTGACACGCGTAGACCGAAAAACAGGTCGGGCGAAGCCCGGCGGCATTTTCGGCGGAGCGTGGAGCAGTTGGCCGTCGCGGAGGGCGTGCAGCGTGACATCTGACCGCTTTGTGTCTTTCTGTAACGGGAAAGCCCCGGCCCGGTTGTCCCGGGCGGCTCGGGAGTGGTACAGCCGCCGCGTGTCGTGGGGCGCTTCCACCGTGCGCGCCCCTCTCTGTCCGCCGCTGTGCGGGTTCGTCTCCGTCTTTGCCGGTTTGACAGAGGTACTATATCACCCCCGGCGGGGAAAGTCAAGGGGCCAGTTTCCGCCGGCGGCGCCGGGAAATTTCCCGCCAAAACTGATATTTACAGTTTATTCACATTAAAGACACGATTTAGCCTTATTTACTGGGTATGATATACCCAGATTCAGAGATGAATCGAACGTGAGACCATCCTCCCAAACCAATTCCTCTCTTATCCCTCTCCAACACCTTTGCACAACACACACACCCGAAACGCCCCGGCCGGAAGGCCGGGGCGTTTCGGCATTTTGCCTGCAAAAAGATCTTGACCTAAAGTCAACTTCATGTAGTAAAATGAGGACAACAAAACCAGAGGAGTGTATGCCTGTGATTACCAAGCAATTTCAGAACCTGACCCTGCCCCAGCTGGGCTTTGGCAGCATGCGCCTGCCCCTGCTGCCCGGCGGCGGGGATGAGCATGTAGACCAGGCCGCGGTGGACAGGATGGTGGACACCGCCATGGACCGGGGGGCCAACTACTTCGACACCGCCTACGGCTACCACGGCGGAAAATCCGAGGTGGTGATGGGCAAGGCCCTGTCCCGCTATCCCCGGGAGAGCTTCTTCCTGGCAGACAAGTTCCCCGGCTACGATGTGGACAACATCCGGGCCGACAAGGTGGAGGCCATCTTTGAGGAGCAGCTGAAAAAGTGCGGCGTGGAGTACTTCGACTTCTATCTGTTCCACAATGTGTACGAGCGCAACGTGGAGCCATACCTCGACCCCGAGAACCGGGTGGTGGAGTATCTGCTGGAGCAGAAGAAGAACGGCCGCATCCGCCACCTGGGCTTTTCCGCCCACGGCGCCCTGCCGGTGATCCGGAAGTTCCTGGACGCGGTGGGGGAGCACATGGAGTTCGGCCAGCTCCAGCTCAACTATCTGGACTGGGACTTCCAGCAGGCCAGGGACAAGGCGGCCGAGCTCAACCGCCGGAACATCCCCATCTGGGTCATGGAACCCCTGCGGGGCGGCCGCCTGGCCCGGCTGACCGATGAAGAGGCGGAGAAGCTCCGCGCCCTGCGGCCCGGCGAGAGCCCCGTGGGCTGGGCCTTCCGCTTCCTCCAGGGTGTGCCCGGCGTCACCGTGATCCTCTCCGGCATGTCCAGCCAGGAGCAGCTGGAGGCCAACCTGGACACCTTCGAGACCGACAAGCCCCTCACCGATGCCGAGCGGTCCGCCCTGCTGGACATCGCCGGCGGCATGGTGAACGGCCAAGTGCTCCCCTGCACCGCCTGCCGCTACTGCGTGGACCACTGCCCCAGGGGCCTGGACATCCCCAAGCTGCTCTCCCTCTACAATGAGCACACCTTCACCGGCGGCGGCTTCATCGCCCCCATGGCGGTGGGCGCCCTGCCCGAGGACAAGCGGCCCTCCGCCTGCATCGGCTGCCGCAGCTGCGAGCGGGTGTGCCCCCAGCAGCTGAAGATCTCCGAGGCCATGGCCGACTTCACCAAAAAGCTGGGCTGAGCGCCTCCAAACAGAAAAACAGTCAGGCCGCCGGCGCCCGTTTGGGCCCCGGCGGCCTGGTCGTCATTGCAATTTCCGCCGATTTGGGGTATCATGGTACCAATCAGCCATGCCATAAGGAGGCGCTTTGCCATGCGAGATGGATTTGTCAAAGTGGCCGCCGGCACCCCGGAGATCCGGGTGGCCGACTGCCGTTACAATGCGGAGCAGATTTTTACCCTCATGCGGGAGGCCGACAAGCAGGGGGTGCGGGTGCTGGCCTTGCCCGAGCTGTGCCTCACCGGGTACACCTGCGGCGACCTGTTCCTCCAGGACACCCTGCTGAAAGGGGCGGAGGAGGGCCTGGCCACCGTGCTGGAGGCCACCAAGAACCTGGATATGCTCACCGCCCTGGGCCTGCCGGTGAAAAATCCGTGGGACGGCAAGCTCTACAACTGCGCGGCGGTCATCCACAAGGGGGAGATCCTGGGCCTGGTGCCCAAGACCTATGTCCCCAACTATGGGGAGTTCTACGAGGGGCGCTGGTTCACCTCCGGCAAGGACCTAGATGTCCTCTTGAATCTGTGCGGCCAGCAGGTCAGCATATGGGACAGGGAGATCTGGGCCTGCGACACCATGCCCGACCTGGTGGTGGGGGTGGAGATCTGTGAGGATCTGTGGGCCTCCACGCCCCCCTCCGTGGCCCTGGCCCAGGCGGGGGCCACCGTGATCCTCAACCTGTCCGCCTCCGACGAGGTGGTGGGCAAGGCCGATTACCGCCGCACCCTGGTCACCGGCCAGTCCGCCCGGCTGCTGTGCGGCTACGTCTATGCCAACGCCGGGGAGGGGGAGTCCACCACCGACCTGGTCTTCAACGGCCACAACCTGATCGCCGAGAACGGCGCCCTCCTGGCCGAGCGGCGGTTTGCCTCCGGCCTCACCGTCAGTGAGATCGACGTGAGCCGCCTGGCCTACGAGCGGAGGCGGATGAACACCTTCACCCCCCCGGAGCGGGACCCCATGGGGGAGGCCCACTGCCTGGGGATCTGCCGGGCTCACTTCTCCCTGGAGCCGTGCACCACCACCCTCACCCGCCACATCAATCCAACCCCCTTTGTCCCCGAGGATGTGGGGGACCGGTCGGAGCGTTGCAATGAAATTTTGAAGGTGGCCGCCCTGGGCCTGAAGAAGCGGCTGGAGCACACCCGCGCCGCGGCGGCGGTGGTGGGCCTGTCCGGCGGGCTGGACTCCACCCTGGCCATCCTGATCACCGCCGTGGCCATGAAGCTGCTGGACCGGCCAGCCAGCGACATCATCGCCGTCACCATGCCCTGCTTCGGCACCACCGACCGCACCCGGGACAACGCCGTGGAGCTGGCCGGGCGGCTGGGGGCCACCCTGAAGCGCATCGACATCGGCGCGGCGGTGAAGCAGCATTTCCGGGACATTGGCCAGTCCATGGACAACCACGACGTGACCTTTGAGAATGGCCAGGCCCGGGAGCGCACCCAGGTGCTCATGGACATCGCCAACCAGGCGGGCGGCCTGGTGGTGGGCACCGGGGATCTCTCCGAGCTGGCCCTGGGCTGGGCCACCTACAACGGCGACCACATGAGCATGTACGGCGTCAACGCCAGCATACCCAAGACCCTGGTGCGCCATCTGGTGTCCTACGTGGCCGGGGACAAGGCGGAGGAGGATCAGGCCCTGTCCAGCGTGCTGGAGGATATCCTGGACACCCCCGTCTCCCCCGAGCTGCTCCCCGCCGTGGGCGGGCAGATCGCCCAGAAGACGGAGGATCTGGTGGGGCCCTACGAGCTCCACGACTTCTTCCTCTACTACGCCATCCGCTGGGCCTTCCCGCCCCGGAAGGTGCTCCGCCTGGCCGAGCACGCCTTTGGCCGCAGCTATGACCGGGCCACCATCCTCAAGTGGCTGCGCACCTTCTACCGCCGCTTCTTCGCCCAGCAGTTCAAGCGCTCCTGCCTGCCCGACGGGCCCAAGGTGGGCTCCGTCACCCTCTCCCCCCGTGGCGACTGGAGAATGCCGTCGGATGCGGTGGCCTCCCTGTGGCTGGAGGAACTGGAGGGATTGGAATGAGAGGAGCTGTATGTGCCGCCAGTCGCCTGCGAGCGGGAGCGAGCCGCGCCCTTGGCGCGTTCAAGCGTTTTGGCTCTGCCAAAACCTTGCCGCAGGCGGGATTCATTCCCGCCGAGGATGTAAAAGGAATCGGGGCCCCCATGGAAGCCCGCTTCCATGGGGAGGACTGGCGCATGCCCTCCGACGCGGTGGCCTCCCTGTGGCTGGAGGAACTGGAGGGCTTGGAGTAAGTGAACATCTATCTGGATCTATTCTGGACGTTTGCCAAGATCGGCGCGTGCACCTTCGGCGGAGGGTATGCCATGCTGCCCATCCTCCAGCGTGAGCTGGTGGAGAAGCGGGGCTGGGCCACGGAGGAGGAGCTGTCCGACTACTTCGCCATCGGCCAGTGCACCCCCGGCATCATCGCCGTCAACACCGCCACCTTTGTGGGACACAAGCAGCGGGGGACGGCCGGGGGCGTGACGGCCACCCTGGGGCTGGTGTTCCCCTGCCTGGTGATCATCATGATTGTGGCCGCCTTCCTCCAGAACTTCGCGGAGCTGCCGGTGGTGATCCACGCCTTCAACGGCGTGCGGGCCTGCGTGTGCGCCCTGATCCTGTCCAGCATCCTCAAGCTGCGGAAGTCCAGCGTGGTGGACGGCCCCACCACCGCCATCTTTGCGGCGGTGCTGGTGCTGGCGGTGGTGGGGAACTTTGTCACCGTGCCGGAGGGCGCGGCGGGGGCCGTGCTTGGCTTCGTCACCTCTCCCGTTGTGCTGGTGGTGGCCGCCGGCGTGGCCGGACTGTGCGTCCGGGCGGCGAAGGGGGGGCTACGGAAATGATCTACCTGCGCCTGTTCTTTGAGTTTTTCAAGGTGGGCCTGTTCTCCATCGGCGGCGGGCTGGCCACCATCCCCTTCCTCACCGACCTGGGCAGCCGCACCGGCTGGTTCACCTCCGGGGAGCTGGCCAACATGATCGCCATCTCCGAGTCCACCCCCGGCCCCATGGGGGTCAACATGGCCACCTATGTGGGCTTCCATCTGCGGGGCATCCCCGGCGGCGTCACCGCCACCCTGGGCCTGATCTGCCCCTCCATCCTTGTCATCCTGATCATCGCCGGCTTTCTGAAAAAGTTCCGGGAGAGCCGGGGGGTGGACGCGGTGTTCTACGGCATCCGGCCCGCCTCCACCGCCCTCATCGCCGCCGCCCTGGCGGAGGTGTGCTCCATCGCCCTGCTCAACCTGAACGCCTTCTCCGACGGCGGCGGCATGACCGCCCTGTTCCAGTGGAAGGGTATTTTGCTGGCCGTGATCGTGTTCCTCTGCCTCCAGGTGGGGCCGCTGAAAAAGCTCCACCCCATCGTGTTTATCGGTGCCTCGGCGGTGGTGGGCGCGGTCTTTCAGTTCTGAACCGGCTTCCCCCATATGCGGAAAGGCCCCGGAGTCCTTACCGACTCCGGGGCCTACTCTTTGTATGGGTTTATGCCTGTTCTGCCGCGGGGGTGTCCTCCGGCGGCAGCTTGGTGACGGTGGCCCACTCCACCCGGCGGTCGGTGAGCACCTCCACCCGGATGTGCAGGCCGTAGACCTCCACCTCGGGGTGGCTGCCGTCCTCGGGGATCACGTTGAGCTGGGCGAACACCAGGCCGCCCAGGGTCTCGGACTCCTCGTCTTCGGGGAAGTCCACGTCCAGGGCCTCGGCCACATCGTCCAGATCCGCCGAGCCGGCGATGCGCCAGGTATTTTCACCCAGGGGGACAATCTCCTGATCCTCCAGGGGGTCGAATTCGTCGTAGATGTTGCCCACGATCTCCTCCAGCAGATCCTCCATGGTCACCAGGCCGGCGGTGCCGCCGTACTCGTCAATGACGATGGCCAGGTGAACCTTCCGGCTCTGCATATCCCGGAAGAGCTTGTCGGCGCGCACCGACTCAGGCACGAAGTAGGCCGGCCGGAGCAGCTCCCGCACCGGCTTGGGCTCCGGCCTGCGGGAATTGATGAGCCACTCCCGGGTGCTGAGCAGGCCGATGATGTCGTCGGCATCCTTCTCATAGACCGGGAACCGGGACAGGCCGGTGGACTCTATGGTGGCCTCGATCTCCTCGGGCGTGTCGTCCACCCACAGCATCTCCATGTCGGTGCGGTGAACCATCACGTCCTCGGCGGTCATGTTGTCAAACTCGAAGATGTTCTCGATCATCTCTTTCTCGCCGGCCTGGATGGCGCCCTTCTCCTCGCCGATGTCCACCATCATGCGGATGCCCTCCTCGGATACCTCATCGTCCTCCTCATTGGGGTCGATATGTAGCAGCCGGAGCACGCCGTTTGTGGAGACGGTCAGCAGCCAGATCACCGGACGCATGACGGCGGCCAGGAAGGCCACCACCCGGCAGGTGAAGCGGGCCACGGCGTCGCTTTTCTTCATGGCCACCCGCTTGGGCACCAGCTCGCCGAAGATCAGGGTAAAATAGGAGAGGATCAGGGTAATCAGGATCACCGACAGGGTGTGCACCGCCTCCGCCGCCGCGGCGGTCAGGTGGTACTCGGTGATGAGCCACTGGGACAGGCGGCCGGCCAAGTTGTCGGCGCCGAAGGCCGCGCCCAGGAAGCCGGCCAGGGTGATGCCGATCTGGATGGTGGAGAGAAAGCCGGTGGGCTGCTCTGTGATTTTCAGCAGCAGGGCGGCCTTTTTGTCACCGTCCTCGGCCTGCCGGCGGAGCACCGCCTCATTCAGGGAGATGACCGCGATTTCCGTGGCGGCAAAGTAGGCGTTGAGCGCGATGAGTATGACCTGGAGTAATATCTGAGGCCATAAAGGGGGTTGCAAGGTGATTCCTCCTCAAAAAATAGATTGCATGGCGGATGCCATACTAAGTAGTAGTATAACATGTTTCTGAAAAAAATCCATATAGGGGAGGAAAAAAGTTGCGCTTCATGCTATAATATCTCCGACTATTCCTGGGGGGCGAGAGATGATGGATCGGAGCGCGCGCCTGCGGCAGCTTCTGGAGCAGCCGGGCACCTTTGTCAAATGGCTGGTTTTCGCCGGCATCAGCGGCGTGCTGTGCGGCGGGGTGGCCACGGCGTTTTACTACGCCTTTGACGCCGTCACCGGTCTGCGGGATGCCAACCCCTGGCTGCTGTGGCTGCTGCCCCTGGGGGGCGTGGCCATCGTGCTGCTCTACCGCGTGTGCGGGATGGAAGGGGATCGGGGCACCAACTTCGTGCTGGTGGCCGTGCGGGAGGACCAGCCCCTCCGTCTGCGCACCGCCCCCCTGGTCTTTGCCGCCACCATGCTCACCCACCTGTGCGGCGGCTCCTCCGGCCGGGAGGGGGCCATCCTCCAGATCGGCGGCTCCATCTCCTCCAAGGTGGGGCGGTGGATGCGCCTGGACGACAAGGACCGGCGCATCATCACCATGTGCGGCATGTCCGCCGCCTTCTCCGCCCTGTTCGGCACCCCCCTCACCGCCGCCATGTTCTCCATGGAGGTCACCAGCGTGGGGGTGCTCTACTATGCCGCCATCGTTCCCTGCGTCCTGTCCTCCATCGTGGGGCTGTGGATGGCCCAGGCCTTTCACGTCCCCCCCACCCAGTTCTCCCTGGACGGGGTGCCCAACCTGACCCCCCTCACCCTGGTGCAGGTCATCGGCCTGGGCATCCTGTTCGCCCTGCTGTCGGTGTTCTTCTGCCGGCTGATGCACGCCGCGCCCCACCTGTACGACAAGTACCTGCCCAACCACCTGGTGCGCGCCGCCGTGGGTGGCGGAGTGGTGATCGCCCTCACCTTCCTGGTGTGGCTGTGGAACCCGGGTACTTACGACTACAACGGCGCCGGCGAGGCGGTGCTCCACGCCGCCATCGAAGGGCAGGCCCGGCCGGAGGCCTTCCTGCTGAAAATGCTCTTCACCACCATCACCCTGGGGGCGGGCTTCAAGGGGGGCGAGATCGTCCCCGTGTTCTTCACCGGCGCCACCTTCGGCTGCACCGCGGCCCCCCTGCTGGGCCTCCACCCCTCCTTCGGCGCCGGGCTGGGCATGGTGAGCGTGTTCTGCGGCGTCACCAACTGCCCCCTGACGGCCCTGCTCCTCTCCCTGGAGCTCTTCGCCGGGGACAGTTACGGCATGTTCACCGGCCAGAGCTTAGGCCTCTTCGCCGTGTGCATCGCCGTGTCCTACATGCTCTCCGGCTATTACGGCCTCTACAGCGAGCAGAAGATCCTCTACAGCAAGCTCCGGCCGGAGTTCATCAACAAGAAGGCCAACGAGGACGAGTAAGGCGGGGGCCTACCCCCCGCCGTGCCGGCCCGGGCCGCTTCCCCAGGACTTGACAGGGGAGGGAAATCCGCATAAAATGGACACCTTCGATTGGCGCGGGACGCTCCCGCGCCCGACGACGGCCCCACGGAATCCTGAATATATGAAAGGAACCTTGACCGGCTATGAACATCTTCGACATCATGGGGCCCATCATGGTCGGGCCGTCGTCGTCCCACACGGCGGGGGCGGCCCGCATCGGGTATCTGACCCGGAAGCTGCTGGGGAGCCAGCCCAAGCGGGCGGAGCTGCTGCTCCACGGCTCCTTTGCCGCCACCGGGGCGGGCCACGGCACCGACCGGGCCCTGGCGGCCGGCCTGCTGGGCATGCGGCCCGACGACGCCCGGCTGCCCCGCTCCTTCGAGCTGGCGGAGGCGGCGGGGATGGAGCTGAGGCTGGGCAAGACCGTGCTGCGGGGGGCCCACCCCAACACGGTGCTCTTAAAGGTTGAGGACGCCGCGGGCAAGCGCCTGGAGGTCACCGCCTCCTCCCTGGGGGGCGGCCGGGTGCAGGTGTGCGCCATCGACGGGCTGGAGGCCCGGTTCACCGGCGAGCTGCCCACCCTCATCATCCGCAACCAGGACCGGCCCGGCATGGTGGCGGAGGTCACCGGGGTGCTGTCCCGCCGGAGCGTGAACATCGCCACCATGCAGCTCTACCGCAACACCCGGGGCGGCCTGGCGGTGATGGTCATCGAGAGCGACCAGCCCATCTGGGCGGCCGCAGTGGAGGAGCTGCGCGCCTGCCCGGGCATTGAACGGGTGACCTATCTCAACATGACGGAAGGGGGGGAGTGACATGGCCTTTTCCTCGGTGGCCGGCCTGCTGGAGGCGGCCAGGGACAAGCCCCTGTGGCGGGCGGTGCTGGAGGACGATCTGCGGGATCGGGGGGTGGACGAGGCCCGCTCCTGGAGGCAGATGTCCGCCCTGTGGACGGCCATGAAGGCCCCGGTGGCGGAGTACGACCCAGCCGCCCGCTCCCGCAGCGGCCTCACCGGCGGCGCGGGGGCCAGGCTGGACGGCCCGGGCCCCGGCCTGTGCCCGCCCTTCCTGCGGCAGGTGATCGCCGCCGCCCTCAAGACCGGCGAGTGCAACGCCTGCATGCGCCGCATCGTGGCCGCCCCTACGGCGGGGGCCAGCGGGGTGCTGCCCGCGGTGCTTCTCCCCCTCCAGGCCAGGGACGGCCTGAGCGACGAGACCATGATACAGGCCCTCTATGTCTCTGCCGGCTTCGGGCAGGTGATCGCCACCCGGGCCTCCATCTCCGGGGCGGAGGGGGGCTGCCAGGCGGAGGTGGGCTCCGCCTCCGGCATGGCGGCCGCCGCCCTGGTGTCCGTTCTGGGAGGCACGCCGGAGCAGATGGCCCACGCCTGCGCCATGGCTCTGTCCAACACCCTGGGCCTGGTGTGCGATCCGGTGGCCGGGCTGGTGGAGGTGCCCTGCGTCAACCGCAACGTGATGGGGGCGGTGAACGCCCTGTCCTGCGCAGAGATGGCCCTGTCCGGGGTGGAGAGCGCCATTCCCTGCGACGAGGTGATCGACGCCATGCGTGCCGTGGGCGACGCCCTGCCCGCCTCCCTGCGGGAGACCGGCGGCGGCGGCCTGGCTGCAACCCCCACGGGCAGAAGAATCGCGGAACAGATGTAGGGCGGGCAGGCGGAGCCCACAACAAGCGTTTTTGCCCTGGCAAAAACCTTGGCGCAAGGCGGAATTCACTTCCGCCGCGCAAATTCAGAGCCCGGGGCCCCCATGGAACCCACGGTTCCATGGGGAACGACGCCTTGCCCGCCTCCCTGCGGGAGACCGGCGGCGGCGGCCTGGCTGCAACCCCCACGGGCAGAAGAATCGCGGAACAGATGTAGGGCGGGCAGGCGGAGCCCACAACAAGCGTTTTTGCCCTGGCAAAAACCTTGGCGCAAGGCGGAATTCACTTCCGCCGCGCAAATTCAGAGCCCGGGGCCCCCATGGAACCCACGGTTCCATGGGGAACGACGCTTTACCCGCCTCCCTGCGGGAGACCGGCGGCGGCGGCCTGGCGGCCACCCCCACCGGCCGGAGAATCGCGGAGCAGATGCAGGGCGCGGCCTGCCGGACGCGCCGCCCGTTTTGGCAGAGAGGAAAGGAGAACACAACCATGCTGCAATTCAACCATTTCAATTTCAACGTGCTGGATCTGGACCGCTCCCTGGACTTCTACCGGAAGGCCCTGGAGCTGGAGGTGGTGGAGGAGAAGACCGCCGACGACGGCTCCTTCAAGCTGGTGTACCTGGGGGACGGGGAGACCGGCTTCCGCCTGGAGCTGACCTGGCTGAAGGACCGTACCGAGCCCTACGACCTGGGGGAGCAGGAGTTCCACCTGGCCCTCCTCACCGACCGGTTTGATGAGCTGCTGGCGCGCCACAGGGCCATGGGCTGCGTCTGCTTTGAGAACCCGGCCATGGGCATTTACTTCATCGAGGATCCGGACGGCTACTGGATTGAGATCGTCCCGGAGCATAGCTGAACCATGGGTAAGACCGTAGGCGGCCGCCTGGCCTATGCGGATCTGCTCCGCTGTGCGGCCATGCTGGCAGTGATTGTGGTGCATGTGTCGGGGGGCAGCCTGGAGGCCGCGGCAGTTGGGTCTCCCGCCTTTCAGGTGCTCAACCTGTATGACGGACTGGCCCACTGGTGTGTGCCGGTGTTTGTCATGCTCTCCGGCATGTTCCTGCTGGATCCTGGGCACAGCCTGCCCCTCTCCAAGCTGTTTTTCGGTCATATTCTGCGCATTGCGGTGGCTCTGACGGTTTGGGGGACGGCCTACGCCCTGGTGGGCCAGGTGACGGCCAACGGCCTGAGCTGGGAGAGCGTACAGGCGGCGCTGTATCAGGTGCTGCTGGGCAGGACCAGCTTCCACCTGTGGTTTTTGTACATGATCATCGGCCTGTATCTGGTGACCCCCATCCTGCGGGCCTTTGTGCGGGGGGCCAGCCGGGGGGGCTTCCACTGGTTCTTTCTGCTGGTGTTCCTGTTTGCCTGCATCATCCCTACCATCCTGCGCCTGCGGCCCAGTCAGACCCTGAGCCTCTATGTGAACAACCTCAACCTCAAACTGGTGCTGGGCTATGTGGGCTACTACGTACTGGGATACTATCTGAAGGCTTACAGCCTGAGCCGTCCGGCGGAGTATCTCATCTACGTGCTGGGGATTCTGGGCGCGGCGGTCACTGTGGGAGGCACTGCCTGGCTGTCCCAGCAGCGAGGGATGCTGGTGCAGACTCTCTACAACTACGACAGCCCCAACATCGCCCTGATGAGTGCGGCGGTATTCGTATTCTTCCGCTACGTGCTGGGGGTGAGCGAGGAGCGCTCCCGCCGCCAGCGGGTCTCCGGCGTGGCGAAGATCTCCTTCGGCATTTATCTGGTCCACGTGTTTTTCCTCATACTCCTGAGGCATTTCGGCATCACGGCCCTTTCCTTCGTGCCGGCCCTGTCCGTCCCGGTTCTGTCAGCGGCGGTGTTTCTGGGCTCCTTCACGGTGGCCTGGCCCCTGTCCAAGCTGCCTCTGGCGGGCAAGTATCTGACATAAAAGGAGAGACCCCATGCTCTTTTCCAGTTCCGTATTCCTCTTCCTATTTCTCCCTCTGGTATTGATCCTCTACTACCTGGCCCTGCGGCGGTGGCGGCAGGGCCAGAACGTGTTCCTCTTGCTGGCCTCCCTGGGCTTCTATGCCTGGGGGGAGCCCTGGTTCGTGCTGGTAATGATCGCCTCCATCCTGGCCAACTACGGCTTCGGCCTGTGGGTGGACGCCTGCAAGCGGGCGGGCCGCTCCTGCCGGGCGCCCATCGTGGCGGCGGTGACGGCCAATCTGGGTATCCTCTTTGTATTCAAATACCTGACCTTTACCCTGGGAATTCTCAACAGCCTGGGGGCTCACTTTGTCATCCCCGGCATCGAGCTGCCCATCGGCATCTCCTTCTTCACCTTCCAGGCCCTGAGCTATGTGCTGGATGTTCACCGGGGGAGGGGCCAGGTGCAGAAATCCCCCCTGAAGGTGGGGCTGTACATCTCCTTCTTCCCTCAGCTCATCGCCGGGCCCATCGTCAAGTATGAGACGGTGGCGGACCAGATCGACCACCGCCAGGAGAGCTGGGCGGACTTCTCCGCCGGCTGCGCCCGGTTCATCGCCGGCCTGGGCAAGAAGGTGCTCATCGCCAACCAGGTGGCGGTGGTGGCCGACCGGGCCTTCAACCTAGGGAACGGGGAGTTGTCCGCCTCCTTTGCCTGGCTGGGGGCCATCTGCTACACCCTGCAGATCTACTACGACTTCTCCGGCTACTCGGATATGGCCATCGGCCTGGGCAAGATGTTCGGCTTCCACTTCCTGGAGAACTTCAACTACCCCTACATCTCCAAATCCATTACCGAATTCTGGCGGCGGTGGCATATCTCCCTGTCCGCCTGCTTCCGGGACTATGTGTACTTCCCCCTGGGGGGCAGCCGGGTGAGCTCCAAGTGGAAGCACATCCGCAACCTGTTTGTGGTGTGGCTGCTCACCGGCGTGTGGCACGGGGCCAACTGGACCTTCATCGTCTGGGGCCTGCTCTACTTCGTGCTGCTGGTGCTGGAGAAATACGGGCACCTGGGCCAGGGCTGGCCGGTGTGGCTGAACTGGCTGTTCACCCTCCTGATGGTGAACTTCGCCTGGGTGATCTTCCGGGCGGACAGCCTGCCCGCCGCCTGGCACTATATCCAGGCCATGTTCGGCCTCTCCGGCGGCGGCGGGGCGGGCCTGGCCCTGCTGTATCTGCGGGAGAACTGGACGGTGCTGCTGGCCGGGGTGGTGTTCGCCGCGCCGGCGGCCCCCAGGCTGCGGGACTGGCTGGCCAGGCGGGACTGGCCCATGGTGGACCTGCTCTACGCCCTGGGGGCGGCGGCGGTGTTCCTGGTGTCCGCCGCCTTCATCATCAAGGGCACCTACAACCCCTTCATCTACTTCAACTTCTGAGAGGAGTGTGAGCCATGAGACGACGCAATACCATCACCGCGGTGGTGTTTCTGCTGGCGGTGGCGGCGGGGTTTGTACTGCTGGCCACCTCCTTCTTCGGCGGGGAGGGGAAGTTTGAGGCCCTGCTCAAAACATTTGTCCGGGACCGGGACGTGATGGCCTTCGTGGACGGGGCGGAGACCGCCGTCAACCAGGATCTGGACCGGGACCACCTGTTCATCCAGCTCTACGGCGGGGTGCAGCGGCTCTCCGGCCGGCGGATCGTGGAGGACACGGTGAGCGAGAACACGGTGGTCAAGCTGTCCAACGGGGCGCTGAATTTTGTGAGCCTGGGCACCAACGTGTGGGTGGGCTCCCAGACCACGGAGAACGCCGCCGCCACGGCGGCGTTTGCCCAGGAGCTGGAGCTCCTGGATATCCCCTACCTTTACCTGGCGGCCCCCCAGAAGATCCAGCGGGGGCAGACGCTGCTGCCCCCCGGGGTGGAGGAGAACGGCAACGCCAGCGCCGACGCCTTTCTGGCGGAGCTGGACCGGCAGGGGACCGACTATGTGGATCTCCGCCCCCTTTTTGAGAACAACGGCATCTACTCCAGCTGGTTTTTCAAAACCGACCACCACTGGAAGCCGGAGGCGGCCTTCTTCGCCTGGCAGGAGCTGGCCGGTGTGCTGGAGGACCGCTACGGCTTCCGCACCGACCCGGCCCTCACCAGTCCCGCCAGCTGGAGCACCCAGGTGCTGGAGGACTTCTTCCTGGGCAGCCAGGGCAAGCGGGTGGGCTCCCTCTACGCCGGGGTGGACGACATTACCCTCTATACCCCCAAATTTGACACCAATCTGACCTACGCCTGCCCCGCCTACGGCTTCACCCGCACCGGCCCCTTCAACCAGTCGGTGTGCTTCCCCGAGCGGGTGGAGGAGCAGGACTGGTTCAACGGCAACCCCTACACCTACTACGCCGGGGGCGACTACCCCCTGGCCACCATCACCAACCACAACAACCCGGACGGGCCCCGGGTCGTCATGCTGCGGGACTCCTTCGCCTGCGCCCTGACCCCCTTCCTGGCCCTGTCCTGCTCCGAACTGGTCACCATCGACCTGCGCTATTTTGAGGGGGATCTGCTGGACACCATCGGGTCGTATGACCCCGACCTGGTGCTCACCCTCTACACGGCCAGCACCACCGGCCTGGAGAACATGTTTCAGTTTGACAAGACGGAGGGATAATGCTTGCATACGGAAAAAACACCCACCCTCCGACGGCTGGACTGGCACTATATCGCCATGCAGATGGGCTTCTGGGCCATGTTCGCGGCCATCGTGGCCTACCAGACCGCCCTGCTGCTGGACCGAGGCTTCACCAACGGAGAGGCGGGGCTGATGACCTCGGTGCGCTGCCTGGCGGGCATCGTGTTCCAGCCCCTGCTGGGCGGCTTTGCCGACCGGCACCCCCGCGTGCCCCTCAAAGGCATCGTGGGCGTGTCCCTGGCCCTCTCCCTGGCCGCCGGAGTGTGGTACTGGGCTGAGCCGGCCATGGGCCTGGCCCAGACCGCCCTGGTATGGGTGGTCATCGGCGGCCTGGGGGTGTCCTCCTACCCGCTGATGGACGCCATGGCCGTCCAGTTCATCAACGACGGCATGCCCATCCGATACAGCCTGGGCCGGGGGCTGGGCTCCCTGGCCTATGCGGTGGTGTGCGTGCTGCTGGGCCTGCAGGTGGGGCAGTGGGGGGTGGAGACCACTCTGGTCACCTTCCTGCTCCTGACCGCGGCGGAGATCGCCCTGGTGTTCACCTACCCCACCTGGCATCCCAAGGCCCCGGCGGAGGGCCGGGCCGCGGCGGAGCGGCCCCAGTCGGCCCTCTCCCTGCTGCGGAGCACCCCCCGGTTCACCCTCATGCTGGCGGGGGTGCTCTTCGGCCTCACCGCCGTGCTCCCCCTGTCCAACTTCCTGGTGAACGTGATCCTCAGCCGGGGCGGCACCGCCGCGGATCTGGGCCTGGCCATGTTCCTCATGGGCGGCTTCGAGCTGCCCGCCGCCTTCCTGTTCCCCAGGCTGCTGCGGAGACTGGGCAGCGGGCGGATCCTGGTGCTGAGCATGGCGTTCTGCACCCTGAAGGGGGTAGCCCTGCTGCTCACCTGGAACCTGGCCGGGGTGCTGCTGTGCCAGCCGCTGCAGATGCTGGGCTACGGCCTGTTCACCCCGGCGTCAGTGTACTTCGTCAACGAGTCTGTGCCGCCGGCGGACCGGGTGCGGGGCCAGACCATCATGATGGTGGCCTCCAACGGCCTGGGCGGCATGCTGGGCGGGCTGCTGGCCGGCTGGACCCTGGACGCCGGGGGCGCCAACTGGATGCTGGCCGGGTGCATCCTCTGCGGCTGCGTGGGCACGGTTTTGTGCCTGCTGGCCCTCCCCCGGAAGGGCCGGAGTGCTTGTTAAAAATTTTACAAAATCACTCTTCCCAAATCAGGCTGAATGGTGTATGATATCCCCGTATTTTTGATAGTCCATAAAACCTGTGGATACCCTATGGAGGTATGACAATGAACCTGAGAAAGACCAAGATTATCTGCACCCTGGGCCCCGCGGTGGACAATCCGGAGACCATGCAGAAGCTCATCCGAAACGGCATGAACGCGGCCCGCTTCAACTTCTCTCACGGCTCCCACGCCGAGCAGCTGGCCCGGCTGACCATGTTCAAGAAGGTGCGGGACACCCTGGGCGCCCCGGTGGCCACCATTCTGGACACCAAGGGCCCGGAGATCCGCATCAGAACCTTTGCCGACGGCCCCATCAACCTGGCTCAGGGGCAGTCCTTTACCCTTACCACCGACGACGTGCCCGGTGACGAGCACCAGGTGTCCGTCACCTACGAGAACCTGCACAACGAGGTGGGCCCCGGCTGCCGCATCCTGGTGGATGACGGCCTCATCGAGCTGCGGGTTCAGAAGGTGGAGGGCCACGCCATCCACTGCGAGGTGGAGAACGGCGGCCCCCTGTCCAGCAACAAGTCCATCAACATCCCCGATGTGCACATCCTGCTGCCCTCCCTCACCGACAAGGATCGGGAGGATCTGAAGTTCGCGGTGGAGAACGAGTTCGACTTCATCGCCGCCTCCTTCGTCCGCAAGGCCAGCGATGTGGAGGATATCCGGGCCGAGCTGCACAAGCACGGCGGCGACAACATCCGCATCATCGCCAAGATTGAGAACCGGGAGGGCGTGGAGAACCTGGACGCCATCATCGCCGCCTCCGACGGCATCATGGTGGCCCGCGGCGACCTGGGCGTGGAGATTCCCGCCCACGAGGTGCCCATCCTCCAGAAGAAGATGATCAAGGCGGGCACCCGCGCCGGCCTGCCAGTCATCACCGCCACCCAGATGCTGGACTCCATGATCCGCAATCCCCGTCCCACCCGGGCCGAGGTGTCCGACGTGGCCAATGCCGTGTTCGACGGCACCTCCTGCGTCATGCTCTCCGGTGAGACCGCCTCCGGCAAGTACCCCATCGAGGCTCTGGCCACCATGGTGGACACCGTAATGGCGGCGGAGGAGGCCATCGACTACTGGGGCCGGTTCCGGGAGCGGAGCCTGCTGCCCGCCATCTCCACCATCAGCGACGCTATCACCCACACCTGCTGTCTGACCGCCATGGATCTCAACGCCACGTGCATCCTGGCGCCCACCCGCTCCGGCTACACTGCCAAGGTGATCTCCCGCTTCCGTCCGGCCTGCCCCATTGTGGCCCTGTGCCAGAGCGAGTCCACCCGGCGGCAGCTGGCCGTCTCCTGGGGCGTGCATCCCTTCCTGTCCGGCGAGGTGGACTCCACCGACCGGATGTTCTCCCTGGCCGTGGATGTGGCCCGCAAGGAGGGCGCCATCAAGCCGGGCGACACGGTGGTCATTACCGCCGGCGTGCCCCTGGGCCAGTCCGGCACCACCAACCTCATCAAGGCCCAGATCGTGGAGGAGGGCCTCTAAGTCATTCAAAAAGGTGGCGAAGCCACCGTTGCGCCAGTCTAAGGCGGCCCGGCTGAAAAGCCGGGCCGCCCTTTTCGTCCGCGCATACCATGGAGGGGGAGGGATGGAGATGGAAAACCGGATTCTCCGCCGCCTGGAGGGGCGGCTGGGGGCGCAGCCCGACGTGACGTGGCTGCTTACCCTGTTCACGGTGCTGCCTCTGAACACCTACACCCTGCCCGAGTGGAACGAGGCCCTCTCCGCCGCCCTGGGGCGGCGGATCCTCTGCCCCTCCTACCGGGTGCTGAATGAGTATTTACACCGGGCCGTTTTGGGGTTACAATGAGCTTACGGAACCAAAGATACAAAAGGAGGTGCCCCATGAAACTGACCTTTTTCGGCGCGGCCCACGCCGTCACCGGAAGCTGCCACTGTGTGGAGTGCGGCGGCAAGAAGATCCTGGTGGACTGCGGACTGCAGCAGGGCCGGGATGAGAAGGACAACCAGGCCCTGGACTTCAACGCCGGGTACATCGACGCGGTGGTGGTGACCCACGCCCACATCGACCACTCCGGCCGCATCCCCCTGCTGGTGAAGCAGGGCTTCGCCGGCAACATCTACTGCACCCGCCTGACGGGCCAGCTGCTGAGCATCATGCTGCGGGATTCCGCCCACATCCAGGAGAGCGATGCCCAGTGGGCCAACCAGAAGGGCCGGCGCGCCGGGGAGGAGCCGGTGGAGCCCCTGTACACCGTGGCGGACGCGGAGGAGGCTGTCCGGCACGTGGTCACCTGTGAGTACGGCACCACCCTCCAGATCGCCGACGGGGTGAAGATCCGCTTTGTGGACGCGGGCCACCTGCTGGGCTCCTCCAGCGTGGAGATGTGGCTCACCGAGGGGGGAGAGACCCGGAAGGTGGTGTTCTCCGGCGACATCGGCAACCGGGATCAGCCCATCATCCGGGATCCCCAGTACATCGGGGACGCCGACTACGTCCTCACCGAGAGCACCTACGGCGACCGGCTCCACGACATGAGCCAGAAGCCGGACTACACCGCCGACCTGGCCGCCATCATCGACGAGACCCTGGGCCAGGGGGGCAACGTGATCATCCCCTCCTTCGCCGTGGGCCGCACCCAGGAGCTGCTCTACTTCATCCGGGAGATGAAGGAGCAGAACCTGGTCAAGAGCGTGCCCAACTTCACCGTGGTGGTGGACTCCCCCCTGGCCGGCGAGGCCACCCGCATCTTCTCCGGCGATCTCCACGGCTACCTGGACGAGGAGGCCATCGCCGCCCTGAAGGGCGGGGCCCTGTTCCAGTTCCCCGGCCTCACCATCACCGAGAGCAGCGAGGAGTCCAAGGCCCTCAACGCCGACCCCGCCCCCAAGGTGATCATCTCCGCCTCCGGCATGTGCGACGCCGGCCGCATCCGCCACCACCTGAAGCACAACCTGTGGCGGCCGGAGTGCGCCATCGTCTTTGTGGGCTATCAGGCGGAGGGCAGCCTGGGCCGGCGGCTCCTCAACGGCGTCAGCACGGTCAAGCTCTTCGGCGAGGAGATCGCCGTCCGGGCGAAGATTGTCCGCTTCCACGGCCTGTCCTCCCACGCCGACCGGGACGGCCTGCTGCGGTGGATTGAGGCCTACAACCCCAGGCCCCGGCAGGTCTTCGTGGTTCACGGCGACCAGGAGGTCACCGAGGTCTACGCCAACACCCTGCGCCAGCGGGGGCTGGACGCCCACGCCCCCAACTACGAGGAGGTCTACGACCTGCTGACCAACCGGATGCTCTCCCCCGGCCTGCCCCCGGAGAAGAAGCAGGCCGCCCCGGCCGCAGGCTCCCCGGCGTACCAGCGCCTGGAGGAGGTGGGCCGCAGGCTCATGGAGGTCATCGCCCACAACAAGGGCGGCACCAACAAGGATCTGGGCAAGTTCGCCGACCAGCTGCGCGCCCTCATCGAAAAGTGGGATCGCTGAGGCCGGCGGGAAGGCCCGGCCGAACCGAATTACAAAAAGGAGGATCCCCGGCCTGCACATGCAGGCCGGGGATCCTCCTTTTGCTCCGCCGGCACACTCCGGCGCCGGACATGACTAAGGGGGCCCTCCATCGGATGGCCCCCGGGTTCCCGTTCTCTGAAGTTCAGCGGATCGAAGCAGTGGTGTTTTCCCGCTCGCGCTGCCGGATTTCCAGGCGGCGCATCACGTACAGGGAATCGGTGACCACCTTCAGCGGCTTGGAGAAGTCCAGCGTGAAAAGCCCCAGGAAAGAGCGGGCGTCCACCCGGATGGTGTCGTCCTCATTGGCAATATATACGGGCTTATCCGCCTGGAGGGCCAGCTGCTGGAACGTGGCCAGCTCCGCGATGGAGTCAAACTTGATATCGAAAACCATAAATCATACCTCCTTTATGGGATGGCTAAAGTATAATATAGCCGGCGGCAAAATACAATGGGCATACTCACCGAAATCCGCGGGAAAGGGACGCGCTGTTCCATGCAAAACCATTGTGGCAGAATGCTAAATGTGAAGAACATATGAAATTTTCGTAAATAAACACGTTAAGGTTTTATTTAATGCGGATTCGAGCAGATTAACGCGCTGTTTGAGTGAAGTAAGCCACATTATTGACATATGCCAGAAACGTGCTATAATACGATCTGATGAATAAACCACACAGCGGTTTATTCGCGCGACACAGCCGCGCACAGCCAGAAACGGAGGAGATCCCATGCCCAGGCCCAAGAAATGCCGCCGCATCTGCGCCCTGCCCCGGTGCAGCCGCTTCGGCCCCCTGGACGGGGCTGCGGAGAGCCAGGTTGCGCTGGCCCTGGAGGAGCTGGAGGCCATCCGCCTGCTGGATCTGCTGGGCTGCACCCAGGAGGAGTGCGCCGAGCAGATGGGGGTGGCCCGCTCCACCGTGCAGCAGGTGTACGACGCCGCCCGGCGCAAGCTGGCCCTGGCCCTGGTGGAGGGGCGGGAGCTGGTGGTCGCCGGCGGCAGCTACGAGCTGTGCCCCCATGCGGCGGGGTGCGCCGGCCGGGACTGCGCCCGGCGGGACTGCCCACGGGGGCGCTGCGGCTGCGGAACCTGCCATCGGCCCATTCAATATAAGGAGGATGATTGAGATGAAAATCGCGGTAACCTATGAAAACGGACAGGTGTTCCAGCACTTCGGCCACACGGAGCAGTTCAAGCTCTATGAGGTGGAGGACGGCCGGGTGGTGTCCAGCCAGGTGGTGGACACCAACGGCAGCGGCCACGGCGCCCTGGCCGGCTTCCTGCGGGAGTACGGGGTGGACGCCCTGATCTGCGGCGGCATCGGCGGCGGGGCCCGGAACGCCCTGGCCCAGGCCGGCATCCAGCTCTACCCCGGCGCCTCCGGCGACGCCGACGCCCAGGTGGAGGCCCTGCTGGCCGGCCGGCTGAGCTACGACCCCGACACCGTCTGCGCCCACCACGACCACGGCGAGGGCCATGACTGCGGCCATCACCATGACCACGACTGCGGCCACGGCTCCTGCGGCAGCAATTGATTCGAATCGGAAAAATTCACAAAATAAGCTGTGACAACCGGCTGACTTCGTGGTATAATCAACATACAGAGGACGGCCAGCCGCCCGCTGTACCATAACCCTCCCCGGAGGGTGGAAGGAGCTGAAAACTATGAAGTTCGTGTTCACAGACAAAAAGGTCAACCTGCCCAACAAGGTTCACGCCTACGCGGAGAAAAAGGTGGGCAAATTAGACCGTTATTTTAAGGCGGATACGGAGGCCGCCGTGGTCTTCAGCGTGGAGAAGGGCCGCAACAACGTGGAGCTGACCATCCGCTCCGGCGGCACCATCATCCGTGTGGCCGAGAGCACCTCCGACATGTTTGCCACCATCGACGCCGCGGTCTCCTCCGTGGAGCGGCAGCTGCGCAAGAACAAGGCCCGGCTGGAGAAGCGTCTGCGCCAGGACGCCTTCTCCCGTTCGGTGGATGTGGAGGAGATGTCCTCCTTCGCCCCCGAGGGGGAGGAAGAGGAGGAGTTCCGGATCGTCCGCACCAAGCGCTTCCCCATCAAGCTGATGACGGTGGAGGAGGCGGTGCTCCAGATGAACCTGGTGGATCACACCTTCTTCGCCTTCAAGAACGCCGACGACGACGGCTCCTTCGCCGTGGTCTACAAGCGCAACGACGGCGGCTATGGCCTCATTGAGGACGATACCTGACCTCCCGCTTCCGTCATAGAGAGGGACGGGCCAGCATATACATGCCACAGTTACCGAAACCAGGTAGGAGAGTGGATGGATATGCAAA
>NZ_JAHZDL010000033.1:362-23327 GCF_019422385.1 Flavonifractor sp. | reverse complement strand
AAAGCCTGTTTGTCAAGGTTCACGCCCTCGCTACTTATTTTCGTAGCAAGGTGCCATCTACACCATTATTATCTCATATTTCAATAAAAAAAGGAAGGGATCTTATGACAAACGAGCCATACTACAGCAAAAGCGTATCCCAGGCGCTGGAGGCGCAGCAGGCCGACCAGAAGGGACTGTCCGACCAGCAGGCCCGGAGCCGGCTGGAGCAGTACGGCCCCAACAAGCTCTCCGAGGGCAAGAAGAAGAGCGTGCTCCAGATCTTCCTGGAGCAGTTCAAGGACCTGCTGGTGGTCATCCTCATTGTGGCCGCCCTCATCTCCGCCGCGTCGGAGAATGTGGAGAGCACCATCGTCATTTTTGCCGTACTCATCCTCAACGCCATTCTGGGCACCGTCCAGTACCTGAAGGCGGAAAAATCCCTGGAAAGCCTGAAAGCCATGTCCTCCCCCACCGCCAAGGTGCTGCGGGGCGGCGTGCGGGTGGAGATCCCCTCCGCCGACGTGGTGCCCGGCGACATCGTGCTGCTGGAGGCCGGGGACATGGTGGTGGCCGACGGCCGGGTGCTGGAGAACTTCTCCCTCAAGGTCAATGAGTCCTCCCTCACCGGCGAGAGCGAGGGTGTGGAAAAGACCGCCGACGTGATCACCGGCGGCCAGGTGGCCCTGGGCGACCAGAAGAGCATGGTGTTTTCCGGCTCCCTGGTGACCTACGGCCGGGCCACCGTGCTGGTCACCGCCACCGGCATGAATACCGAGCTGGGCAAGATTGCCGCCCTCATGAACCAGACCCAGCAGCGCAAGACCCCCCTGCAGCAGTCCCTGGACAGCTTCTCCGCCAAGCTGGCCATCGTGATCATGGCCATCTGCGCGGTGGTGTTTGCCCTGTCGGTGTTCCGTACCGGCATGGGAGTGCTGGACTCCCTCATGTTCGCCGTGGCCCTGGCGGTGGCCGCCATCCCCGAGGCCCTCAGCTCCATCGTCACCATTGTGCTGGCCATGGGCACCCAGAAGATGGCCAAACAGAACGCCATCATGAAGGACCTGAAGGCGGTGGAGAGCCTGGGGTGCGTGTCGGTGATCTGCTCGGACAAGACGGGCACTCTGACCCAGAACAAGATGACCCCCAGAAGGTGTACGCCGACGGCTCCCTGCTGGAGGGGGACGACCTGGAGCTGGTCAACGACGTGCAGCGGCTGCTGCTCAAGGCCGCCCTGCTGGCCAGCGACGCCACCAACAATGAGGAGACCGGCGCCTCCATCGGCGACCCCACCGAGGTGGCCCTGGTGATGCTGGGAGAGAAGTTCGGGGTGGACGAGGAGAGCTACCGGGCCCAGCATCCCCGGCTGGGAGAGCTGGCCTTTGACTCCGACCGCAAGCTGATGAGCACCCTCCACGACATCGACGGCACCCCCACCCTGTTTACCAAGGGGGCCATCGACGTGCTGCTGGACCGGTCCAAGTGGCTGCTGACCCGGGAGGGGAAGGTGGAGCTGACCCCGGAGCGGAAAGAGGAGATCGCCCGGGTGAATATGGAGCTGTCCATGGAGGGCCTGCGGGTGCTGGCCTTCGCCTACCGGGAGCTGGAGGCCGTCCGGCCCCTGACCCTGGAGGATGAAAACGAGTTTACCTTCATCGGCCTTATCTCCATGATCGACCCGCCCCGGCCCGAGGCGGTGCAGGCGGTGGCCGACGCCAAGCGGGGCGGCATCCGCACCATCATGATCACCGGCGACCACAAGGTGACCGCCTCCGCCATCGCCCGCCAGCTGGGGATTTTCCGGGACGGGGACGAGGCGGTGTCCGGCCTGGAGCTGGACCAGATGACCGACGCCGATCTGGACGGACGGCTGGAGAAGATCTCGGTGTACGCCCGGGTGTCCCCCGAGCACAAGATCCGCATCGTCAACGCCTGGCAGCGGAAGGGGAACATCGTGTCCATGACCGGCGACGGCGTCAACGACGCCCCCGCCCTGAAGAAGGCGGATATCGGCGTGGCCATGGGCATCACCGGCACCGAGGTATCCAAGGACGCCGCCTCCATGATCCTGGCCGACGACAACTTCGCCACCATCGTCAAGGCGGTGGTCAACGGCCGCAGCGTGTACACCAACATCAAGAACGCCATCCAGTTCCTCCTCTCGGGCAACACCGCCGGCATCTTCTGCGTGCTCTACGCCTCCCTGCTGGCCCTGCCCGTGCCCTTCCAGCCGGTGCACCTGCTGTTCATCAACCTGCTCACCGACTCCCTGCCCGCCATCGCCATCGGCATGGAGCCCGCCCGGAAGGGCCTGCTCAAGCAGAAGCCCCGGGATCCCAAGGAGCCCATCCTGAACAAGTCCCTGCTCTCCCGCATCGGCGGCCAGGGCCTGCTCATCGCCATCGTCACCATGATTGCCTTCTACCTGGGCTATCAGGGGGGCGACGCCGTCCTGGCCTCCACCATGGCCTTCGCCACCCTCACCCTGGCCCGTCTGTTCCACGGCTTCAACTGCCGGGGCGACGCGTCCATCTTCCGCCTGAAGTTCTCCACCAACAAGTACTCCGTCATGGCCTTCTTTGCCGGCGTGGTGCTGCTGCTGGCGGTGCTCTTTATCCCCGGCCTGAAGGGCCTGTTTATGGTGGCTCCCGCTTTCGGAGTCGCCAACCTGGGAGAGATCGTTCTGCTGGCCTTCCTGCCCACTCTGGTCATCCAGATCATCAAGGTGATCGGGGATGTGCGCCGGGGCAAGGAGAACTGAAACTGAAAAATCCCTGTCCGCCGATGCGGACAGGGATTTTTTCATGCAAGGGGCAGCAGAGCGCTGGCGATGTTGAAGTAGACCACCAGGGAGATGGCGTCCACAATGGTGGTGATGAGGGGGGCGGCCATAATGGCCGGGTCGGCCTTGAAGAACTTGGCCGCCATGGGGAGCACGCCCCCCACCGTCTTGGCCAGCAGCACCGTGACAAACAGGGCGGCGGCCACCGTCAGGGCGGTGGCGGTCTGGCCCGGGTAGGTGAGGATGAGCCGGACATAGTTTACCGTGCTGAGGGCGGCCCCCACCAGCATGCTCACCCGCAGCTCCTTCCAAAAAACCCTGGCAAAGTCCCGCAGGCGGATCTCGCCCACCGCCATGCCACGGATCACCAGAGTGCTGGACTGGCTGCCGGCGTTGCCGCCGGTGTCGGTGAGCATGGGAATGAAGGTGACCAGCAAGGGCATGGCGGAGAAGGCCGCCTCATACCGGCCCAGGATGCCGCCGGTGATCATGCCGGAGATCATCAGCACCAGCAGCCACACAATGCGGTGCCGGGCCAGGGTGAACACCCCGGTTTTCAGATAGGGCCTTTCCGAGGGGGCCATGGCCGCCATCTTCTCAAAGTCCTCGGTGGCCTCCTCCTCCAGCACGTCCATGCCGTCGTCCACCGTGACGATGCCCACCAGCCGGCCCTCCCTGTCCACCACCGGCAGGGAGAGGAAATCGTACTTCATCAGCCGGGCCACCGCCTCCTCCCGGTCCTCGCCGGTCCCGGCGGTGATCACGTCCCGCTCCATCAGGTCGGCCACCAGGGCCTGGTCCCCGGCCAGCAGCAGCTCCCGGATGGTGACCACGCCCTCCAGACGCCGGGCGGCGTCGGTGACGTAGCAGGTATAGATGCTCTCCGAGTCCGCCCCCGTCCTGCGGATATGGGCGATGGCCTGGGCAACCGTCATGTCCCGCTTCAGGTCGGTAAATTCGGCGGTCATGATGCTGCCCACCGAGTTCTCCGGGTAGTGGAGGAACTGGTTGATGAGCTGCCGGGTGTCCGGCCGGGCGGCCTGGAGCACCCGCTTCACCACGCCGGCGGGCAACTCCTCCAGCAGGTCCACTGCGTCGTCCACCCACAGCTCCTCCACAATGGCGGACAGCTCCTGGTCGGTGGCCGCCTGGATCAGGGCCTGCTGGTCCTCCGGCGGCAGGTCGGAAAACACCTCCGCCGCCAGCTCCTTGGGCAGGGCCCGGAAGACCGCCAGCATCTCCGGCCGGTCCAGCTCATCCAGCAGCTCCGCCAGGTCGGCGGGGTGGGTCTGGGTCAGTGCGTCCCGCAGGGCGCACATATCCCGGCGCTCCAGCAGCTGCCGCAGCGCCTCCAGGGTCAGATTCTGTTTCATGGGTCTCTCCTCCTGTCGTTAAAATACAGCGAGGAAGTGACCAAAACAGGCGCGCCGCGGCAAAGCGTCCGGGTTTCATACCCGGCCGCTCCCCGCGGCGGAACCTTCCGTATTTGGGAACAGACAGCCGGGCCCCGCCCGGCCTGCCCTGCTTACAGGGAAAACCAGGCGGCGCCAGCCCTGTCCCCTGAGGGAAGCTCACAGCCCGCGTTGGTACTTCGTCCGCATAGGTCCACCTGATTTTCCTCCTTTTTCCTATTATTTTGCTAGCCTTTGGCTGCCGTTCGAGGATATCACACTTTCCCCCAAAAGGCAACCCCAAAAAACAGAAGGGCCCGCCCCCCAAGGGGACGAGACCCTTCTGGATCTGCCTTTAGAAAGGTTACTCCGCCTTGCGCTGACGGATCTCCTCGATCATCAGGGGGAGGACCTTGGCCACGTCCCCCACGATGCCCACGTCGGCCACGTCGAAGATGGGGGCGTCCTCATCCTTGTTGATGGCCACCACATAGCCCGAGCCGCTCATGCCGGACACGTGCTGGGTGGCGCCCGACACGCCGCAGGCGATGTACAGGGCGGGGGCCACGATCTTGCCCGACTGGCCCACCTGATGGGCCCGGGAGACCCAGCCGTCCTCGATGGCGGGACGGGTGGCGCCCACCACGCCGCCCAGCAGGGCGGCCAGCTCCTCCACCAGGGCAAACTGCTCCTTGGAGCCCATGCCCCGGCCGCCGGTGACGATGACCTTGGCCTCCTCCAGGTTGACCGCCTCGGAGAGCTCCTTCACCGCCTGGGCCACCTTGACCTTCACCGCGTCGGCGGGCACCTGGAGCTCCACCGGGGTAACGGGGCCGGCCTGGCCGGCCTCCGGCTTGGCAAAGGCGCCGGAGCGGGTGGTGGCTACCACCGGCAGGGTGTCCACCACCACGTCGTTGAGCACGGTGCCGCCGTACAGGGGCACGGTCCACACCGGGGTGTCCCCGTCCCAGGTCAGGGCGGTGGCGTCCTGGACGCTGCCCAGCCCCAGCCGGGCGCACAGCCGGGCGGTCATCTCCCGGCCCAGGGGGGTGTTGCCCGCCAGCACCGCCGCGGGCTCATACTGGGCGGCCAGCTGCTCCAGCGCCCAGGTGAAGGCGTCCGCCGCCCCGTCGGAATAGTCCCCGCCGGTGACGGCCAGCACGCCGTCAGCCAGAGGGGCAACCTTCTCCGCCGCCCCGGCGTTGTCCGTGCCCATCAGCACGGCCAGAACCTGCCCGCCGGTGTGCTGGGCCAGAGCCCGGGCGGGGGTGAGGCACTCCAGCGCCCCGTTCAGGGCCTTTCCGTCCTTTTGTTCCAGAAAGACCAGAATATCCTTGCGATTTCCCCAATCCATACCGCTCTCTCCTTTACAGCACCTTGGCGTCCGCCATCATGGCGATGGCCTTGGCCACGGTCTCCTCGCAGGTCTCCTCTTTGAGCTTCACGCCCGCCTGCCGCTTGGCCGGCTCGTACACCTTCACCACATGGCTGCCGGCGGCGCCGGGGGCCACGCCGCCCAGCGCGGCGGCGTCCAGGGTGGGAATGGGCATCTTGCGGGCGGCCAGCTTGCTCTTGATGGTGGGATAGCGGGGATCATAGGGGGGCTTGTTTACGGTGACCACGCAGGGCAGGGGGGCGTCCACCAGGCGGTAGCCCTCCTCGGTCTCCTGCTTGGCCTGCACGCCGGCGTCGGTCTGCTGGATGTCCACCAGGTCGGTGACCACCCCCACGCCCAGGGCCTCGGCCAGCTGGGGGCCCACCTGGCCGGAGGCCTTGTCGGTGGCCTCCCGGCCGCAGAAGATCAGGTCGAAGGGCTTGCCGGCGTCGGCCTCCAGCTTGCGGATGGCGGCGGCCAGGATCTTACTCTTGCCCAGGGTGTCCGCCCCCTCGAAGGAGGGGTCGGTGATGAGGCAGCCCTGATTGGCCCCCACCGCCAGGCAGGTCTTGACCGCGTCCTTGGCCCCCTCGGGGCCGATGGTGATGGCGGTGATGCTGCCGCCCACCGCCTCCTTCAGGCGGGTGGCCATCTCCAGAGCGTAGGTGTCAAAGGCGTTGACCACGGGGGTGACCCCCTCCAGGTTCACCTCCTGGGTGCCGGGCTTCAGGTGGAGCTCCACCGAGTCGTCGGGCACCTGCTTGAGACATACCAGAATTTCCATGTCGTTACGCTCCCCGCCTTAGAATTTGCCGATGGTGTTGTTGGCCACCACGATGCGCTGCACCTCGTTGGTGCCCTCAAAGATCTGGAAGATCTTGGCGTCCCGCAGCAGCTTCTCCACCGGGTACTCCCGGCTGTAGCCGTAGCCGCCGAACATCTGGATGGCCTCGGAGGCCACCTCCATGGCGATGTCGGAGGCGTAGCACTTGGCGATGGCGGACTCCTTGGAGTAGGGCAGGCCCTGATCCATCAGGGTCAGGGAGTGGGCCACCATCTGGCGGGCGGTCTCGATCTTGATGGCCATGTCGGCCACCTTGAACTGGAGGGCCTGGTTCTTCAGCACGGGCTTGCCGAACTGGATGCGCTCCTTGCCGTAGGCGATGGCCTCCTCCATGGCCCGCTGGGCGATGCCGGTGGCCACGCAGCCCATCCAGGTCCGGGCCTGGTCCAGGGTCTTCATGGCGATGGAGAAGCCCTTGCCCTCCGCGCCGATCAGGTTGGAGGCGGGGATGCGGCAGTCCTCAAACACCACGTCGCAGGTGTTGGAGGTGCGGATGCCCATTTTGTCCTCCTCGTGGCCGGTGGACAGGCCGGGGGTGCCGGCCTCCACAAAGAACATAGACATGCCCTTCACGCCGGCGGACTTGTCGGTCATGGCGGTGACGCAGTAGAAGGAGGCGATGCCGCCGTTGGTGATGAAGCACTTGCGGCCGTTGAGGATGTAGCTGTCGCCGTCCTTCACGGCGGTGGTCTTGCCGGCGCTGGCGTCGGAGCCGGCGCCCGGCTCGGTGAGGCAGAAGGCGCCGAAGCCACCGTCCACGATCAGCTGGCAGGCCCGCTTCTTCAGCTCCTCGCTGCCGGCGATCAGCACCGGCTTGGTGCCCAGGCCGCTGGCGGAGATGGTGGTGGCAAAGCCGGCGTCGGCCTTGGCCATCTCCTCAAACAGGGCGGCCACGTCCACCCGGCTCAGGCCCATGCCGCCGTACTCCTCGGGCACCTCCAGCATGTGCAGCTGCATCTCGATGGCCTTGTCGTAAATCTCCTTGGGCCACTCGCCGGAGCGGTCGTACTCCTTGCACTGCTCCTTGACTTCCTTCTCACAGAACTCCTTGACAGCGCCCAGCAGCTCCTGAGCCTCTTCCGAAATCAGATATGCCATAACGGGTTCCTCCTTCTATGTAAGTCGTCTTTCTATTACAGCTTGTAGCAGACCTTGCCGGGATTGAGCACCAGATTGGGGTCAAAGACCTCCTTGATGCCGCGCATCAGACGCATGTTGACCGGGCCCACCATCTGAGCCAGGTAGTCCAGCTTGCCGTGGCCGATGCCATGCTCGCCGGAGATCAGGCCGCCCAGCTCGGTGGCCTTGGCGTAGGCCTTCTCCATAAAGTCGGCCACCTGCTGTTCAAACGCGGCCAGCTCCATGTCGTTGGAACAGGTGTAGATGTGCAGGTTGCCATCGCCGGCGTGGCCGAAGCTCTTGACCTCAAAGTCGTAGCCTTCGGAGATCTCCTTGATGTAGGTGACATAGTGGGCGATCTGGTTCACCGGCACCACCACGTCGCACTCGTCCAGCAGCTTGGTGTTGGCCTCAATGGCCTCCAGGAAGGTGGACCGGGCGGCCCAGGCGTCCTTCTTCAGCTGGGGAGTGTCGGCCACCAGCACGTCCAGGGCGCCCGCCTCCAGCACCACCTCGGAGGCCTGCTCGATAATTTCGGTGAGCTGATCCTCGTTCTCGCCGTCAAAGGTGACCAGCAGGTAGGCGTTGACGGCGGTGCCCTCAAAGGTCTGAGGGAAGGTGCTCTTGCCCAGGTAGCTCTCGGACAGGCGGACGATCTCCCGCTCCATGAACTCCAGGGCCTGGGGGTGGAGGTTGGCCATCATCAGCTTGGGCACGGTGGAGATGCAGTCCTCCAGGTTCTCGTAGAGCACCACCAGGCTGATGACCTCCTTGGGGGCGGGGATGAGCTTGAGAGTGAGCTCGGTGATGATGCCCAGGGTGCCCTCGGAGCCGATCATCAGGTTGAGCAGGGAGTAGCCCGAGCTGGTCTTGGACACGCTGGCCCCCAGATGGACGATCTCGCCGGTGGGCAGCACCACCGTCATGGCCCGCACATAGTCCCGGGTGGCGCCGTACTTCACCGCCCGCATGCCGCCGGCGTTGGTGGCCACGTTGCCCCCCAGGGTGGCGAACTTCTCGCCGGGATCGGGGGGATAGAGGAAACCCTGCTTGGCGGCGTCCTCCGCCAGGTCGTTGAGCAGCACGCCCGCCTGGACCCGGACCACCATGTTCTCGGTGTCGTAGGAGAGGATCTTGTTCATCTTGGTGGTGGACAGAACCACGCCGCCGTGGATGGCCACCGCGCCGCCAGTGAGGCCGGTGCCGGCGCCCCGGGGGGTGACGGGCACCCGGTTCTCGTTGCACAGCTTCATGACGGCGGCCACCTCCTCGGTGGTCAGGCACTCCGCCACCACCTCGGGCATGGCCTTGCCGTAGATGGGCATTTCGTCGTGGGAAAAGTCCTCGTTGATGTCCCCGTTCACGCTGATCCGGCCGGGCACGGCGGCCTTCAGGGCCTCAATCAGCTCGGGGGTGACCTTGTTGTACTGGCTCATAAAAACGCTCCCCTTTATTTGATAACATCACATCGGATTTGCCTTTACTTGCGTACGATGACCGAAACCCCGTCGGGAATGACGGTGATGGGGCTGTCTGCCTTACCCAGCAGCCGGTCGGCCAGGGCAATGGCGGCGGGCAGGTCGGCCGCCCAGTGGAGGTGCATGGCCTCCACCATCTCCCGGGGGGCCTGAGTCACCAGGATGACGGGGTGCTGCAGGAGCACCCGGCACAGGATCTGGGCCTCCCACTGGTCGGGGATGGTGCGGTCGCTGGGGGTGGCCAGGAACCGGTCCATGATCTTCCGGTTGTCCGGCTCATGGGCGAAGGTGTCGTAGAAGGACTGGCCGCCGTGGCCGTCGCTGCAGGCGGAGACCATGATGATCACCCCGCCGGGGGCGCAGGTGGCCTCCGCCGCCGTCATGCCCTTCACCGACTGGTACAGGTTCTGGTCCAGGGGGTAGCCCCCGTTGGTGGTGATGACGATGGGAGCGGGAACCGCATCCACGCCGGAGAGCTGGTCTACAAAGGCGCACCCTGCCCGGTGGGCCTGGTCGAAGTGTCCGGCGAAGGCGGCGATCACCCGCTTGTCAGCGTCGATGACCACGTTGCAGATAAAAGCCAGCTTGGCCTGCTGGGCGGCATACAGCATATCCCGGTGAATGGGGTTGCCGTCCAGGATGCCGGTGCGGGCATTGGGACTGTCAATAAAGGCGGAGCAGTGGTTGGCCAGCACGGTCTCCCGGCTGGACACCCCCGGCAGCACGCTCTTGCGGCCGCCGGAGAACCCGGCGAAGAAGTGGGGCTCGATGAAGCCCTCTCCCACCAGCAGGTCGGCCTCCGCCGCCAGCTTGTTGATAAGCAGTTCCCCGCCGGAGGGCAGGGTGCCCAGGTGGACCATGTCCTCTTTTTTACCGCTCTCATGGATGACGAAGCGCAGCCCGGAGTGGCGGTAAAGCGTCTCGCCGTATTTGTCCAGCAGCTCGGCCTCGGTGGTGGGCCGGTGGAAGCCGGTGGCCACCAGTACGGTGATCTCCGCGTCGGGATTTCCCGCCCGGAGTTCCTCCACCAGCTGGGGCAGGATCACCTTGCTGGGTACCGGGCGGGTGTGGTCGCTGCTGAGGATGACCACTTTGTTCTTGCCCGCCGCCAGCTCCCGCAGGCGGGGGGAGCCGATGGGGTTTTCCAGGGCCTGACGCACCAGCTCCGGCTGGTCCGCCTTGGCCTGATAGCTGTGGGCCCTGGACTGGAGCACCCCGGCCAGGCGGCCGTCGGGGATGTCCGCCGTGATGTGCCCCCGGCCAAAGGGCAGTTTGAGTTGCGCCATATGCCGTTCCTCCTTCCGGTGCGCCGGTCAC
Source organism: Flavonifractor sp. (assembly GCF_019422385.1). Taxonomy (NCBI): domain Bacteria; kingdom Bacillati; phylum Bacillota; class Clostridia; order Eubacteriales; family Oscillospiraceae; genus Flavonifractor; species Flavonifractor sp. The sequence continues at coordinate 13,042 of NZ_JAHZDL010000033.1, read as the reverse complement.
AGAACCAGGGCCGCCAGCGGGTGGGCCAGCAGCGCGATGAGACCGAACACCACTACAAACAGGATATAATATCCGATGGATTTCCGCAAGATGGTACTCTCCTGCCCCACCGTATCGGTGGCGGCGGTGGCGATGGAGATGCTCTGGGGGGAGATGATCTTGCCCGCCGTGGCGCCGATGGTGTTGGCGGCCACCAGCCAGACGGCGTCCATCCCCAGGGCGGAGGCGGTCTCCGCCTGCAGGCCGCTGAATAGCACCGAGGCGGAGGTGGCGCTGCCGGTGACGAAGGTGCCGATGGAGCCGATGAGGGGGGCCACAATGGGGTAGGCCGACCCGGTGACCGCCACCAGGAAGGCGGCGATGTCACTGGTCATGCCGCAGTAGCCCATGATCTTGGCCGCCGCCAGGATGGACACCAGGGTGATGATGGTCTTGGACATCTGCTTCAGGGTGGCCCACAGCACCTGGCCCATCACCTTCAGGCTGGCCTTCTGCAGGGCGCCGCCCACAAAGGCGGCGATAAAGATCAGTACGCCGGGGGTATTGACCCAGGAGAAGGTATAGGGGCTGGCCCCCTGGCCGGAGTAGATCACCACGTCGCTTTTGACGGCCGCCAGCAGGTTATGGATGGGGGGTACCAGGCTGGAGGTGGCCAGCAGCAGCACGAAGATCAGGATGAAGGGGGACCAGGCCAGCGCCCCGTCCCTGACGGTGAGGCCGGTCTGCTCCTGGGTCCTGGGCAGGGCGTATTGGGCGGGGGGTTCCCCCTTGAGCAGCTTGGAGAGAAGGATGGTTACCACCATGCACACTACCGAGCCGGTGACCGCCGGCAGCTCCGCCCCCACATACTTGGCGGTGAGAAACTCGGGGATCACGAAGGCCACTCCGGAGCCCAGGGCCACCGGCCAGACCCTCTTCAGGGCCCGGACTCCGCCGCCGGTCATCATCACCATCAGCAGGGGGGTGAGCACCACCATCAGGGCCAGCTGGAGCACCACCACCACCGCGGTGGGGCCGGCCTCCAGTCCCGCCACCGAGGCGGCGGTGATGGTGGGGATGCCGATGGAGCCGAAGGCGGTGGGGGTGGCGTTGGCCACCAGACATACCAGAGCGGAGAAGATGGGGTCGAAGCCCAGGCCGCACAGGATGCCTGCCGGAATGGCCACCGCGGTGCCGAAGCCCGCCATGCCCTCCATAAAGCCCCCAAAGCCCCAGGCGATCAGGAGCACCAGCACCCGTTTGTCCCGGGTCACCGCGGTGAGCATCCCCTTGATGCGCTCCATGGCCCCGGTGCGCACCGTCAGATTATAGGTGAACACCGCCGCCACGATCACCAGCGAGATGGGCCACAGGGCCATGACGGCTCCCTCCAGGCCGCCGGTCAAAACCTCCGTCCCCGGACTCTTCCAGTAGAACAGGGCCAGCAGCACGGTAAGCGCCAGCGCCAGGGGGCAGACCTGATAGGCGGGGCGTTTCCAGACGCTGAGGGCCACAGCCAGCCAGAGGATGGGAAGCAGAGCAAGCACAAACCGCACAAACACAGCCAGACACTCCCTTACACCGTCATTCTTATGGTAGAACCAAAAGAAAATCTATACGCACCCGTTTGCTTTTTTCAAAAGCAATATTAGGCGCATGACGGCAAAATGTCAAGGGAATATCCGGCTTTAATTGGACTTTAAGCTAAATTTGTATGGGTGCATAAGTTTCCTAGTGTCATTTTTGTGCAATTTTGGCCCTACCAGTTTTTCGAATTGGCACTACTTTTACAACTTGTTGACTGATGTGGTATAATGGTTACAATCTGACAAGTCCACAGATATCGTTTGGAAAGGGAGGCTGAGCATATGGTGGAACAGCAGAAATCCTACGAGCACGTACTGACCTATTTGGAGGACGCCCTCCGGGATGGCAAGCTCACCCTGGGCCAGTCCCTGCCCCCCGAGCGGGAGCTGGCCGAGCAGCTGGGCATCAGCCGCAATTCCGTGCGGGAGGCCGTCCGCCTGCTGGAGCACATGGGCTTTCTGGTGAGCAGCCAGGGGGCGGGCAATTTCATCAGCTGCAACATCCAGCGCAATTTGCAGGATTCCTTTGACATGCTCATTCTGCTCCAGCAGATCGACTACCACCAGCTGGCCGAGCTGCGGTCGGGGCTGGAGCTGCAGGCGGCGCTGCTGGCGGTGGACCGGATCACCGACAGCCAGGTGGACCGGCTGGACAGCCTGGTGCGGCAGATGACCGCCTGCCCGCCGGAGATGGGGGCCCAGCTGGACAAGCAGCTCCACGACGAGATTGCCGCCATTTCGGGCAATCAGCTCATCATTCAGATTCTCCGGGCCCTGTCCTCCACCATCGACCGGTTCATCAGCGACATGCGCCGCCGGATCCTCCAGAATCCCCGCACCGGCAATCAGCTCCAGTACGCCCACGAGCAGATGGTGGACGCCCTGCGCCGCCGGGACAAGACCCACCTGATGCTGGCGGTGAACCACCATTTCAATGTGGTCAACAGCAACATGACGGCGGAAGAATAAACGGCAGAAAAAAACACCATCGCCTGAGGTGCCTTTTGACAAGGGAGACGTTGCAGGCGCCTGAAACCCGGAGAAAACGGGCGTAAAAGAACATAGGGCAGCAAGTACAAAAGGATCAGGGCTTGTTTAGCGGAGAATTCTACGCAGACGAGTCCAACCGAAAATTGGTAAAGGGTCATAGCTTCATCCCTGTGAGTGCATTTTGACACCAAAATGCTATGCTTGCGCGGACAGCGGCGCACTGCGCCGCTGTCTACCGTGTGGGGGCGGTGCTGCGCTTTTTCAAGGGCTGCGGTTTCTTTTTATGTGCGGTTTTTGGATCTTCCTTGGGGCTGCGGCGCTCATGTGGGGCAGCAGCCTGCGTTTCAAGAGGCGATCCCGCTTTTTCAGACGGCGGTGAAGGGGGGTCGCCCTCCGACTGCTCCGGCAGGTCCCCGTCCTCCAGAAGGGAGAGAAGGTCATCCGCCACCTCTTGGGGCGTGCGCTCCGGGACCTCCACGGTGTAGCCTGGGAGCAAAACACCGTTGACGCAAAACCGGCCCTTTTGATCCTGTGGGATAGGTGGGGAAATTTCCGTGAACAGGTGGGCGTAGGCTTTGATCCGGCCTTGCAGGTATCGCTCCATTTCCTCCTTAGTGGCAAACACTTTGTCGCTCTGCCCAGCGATCTTCCAGCCGGGGCCGGTGTAGTCGGGAGTAGGATGCTGGAGCGTATTATAATGAATATCCCAGGATAAAGCGCAGTTGATAAGAGTTCCATCCGGCTTCTTATGCTCGGACACGCGATACGACATTTTATACACCATGTTGCTCAATACGTGCCAGCCGAATTGATTGACTTTCCACTGGTTGGACGTGTGCTCCACCGGCAGGGCCCGCAAATACTCTCTTGCCTTACGGAGCGCCGCCGTCTCCGCCGCCTGTTTCTTCCATTCGGTCTCGATCTCAGAACATTTGGAGAAAATGGTTTTTTCCTTTGCCACGCTGGCCTCCTCCATGGCAGCTAATTCCTCCCGCGGCAGTTGGATCAGTTCCGCGACACGGTCCGCGTTTTTATCCGAATAGTAATGGGCGGACATTTCGATCTCCCAGCCAGGGGTGATATGCGTGTATGCCATACCCGCCCTCCTATCGCACCAGTGCAGGCCGTTTTTTCAACGGCCCCTTCTTCTTGGCGGCAGGGGCGGGCTTGGCAGGCGGCGGTTTCTGCTTTCGCTCCGATGGCGGAGGCCCTGCGGCCAGTTCCGGCGGCGCTTGTACCGGCGTCTCCGGCTGAACCTCACCTCCGCTGGGTACGGCCTGCTCCGGTGGGGGCGAAACCTCCATATCCGCCTCATCCAGACAGTCCAGAAGGTCGCTGACCGTGACTTCCTCCCTGGCCGGGGGAGTGCGCAGGACGGAGTAGCCTTGCAACAGTTGGCCGTTGACGCAGAACAACGCCTTTGCCTCTATGGGAATCGGGGGAGAAATACTCTCAAAATATTCCGCATACTGGTCAAATTTGCTCTGGATATACTTCTGTGCCCCTGCCAGGGTCTTATACTTTTTCGCACCCTCATACACGATCCGCTTTTTGGGCCCCCGGTCATAGTAGGAGTGGTATTTTACCTGAGCGAGGCCGGGGGCGGTGTATTGCAGTTCCCAGGACAACTTCCACTCATCCCTAAACTTGATGATGCTGAAAGTCATTTTGTAGACCAGGTTGCTGATCTCCCAGGAGCCATCTTTGCGCTGTTTCCACTCGTTGCCGGTGTGCTCCACCACAGGGGTTTTCAGGTATTCAATAGCCTTGGTCAGCAGAAGGGTCTGTGCCCCGTGTGCGTCCCAGGCTTTGGCCGCTGCTTGCACTTCCGTAAAAATCTTCTTTTCCGCCGCCTTGCTCTCTTTCAACTGCTGTTCCAGTTCCTTGATGGGGGTATTCAGAAAGGGCTTGAAGTTGGCATTTTCGCCTAAGTATCGCATTTGCCGGCGGACAAAGAAGTCAGTGCCCTCTTGCAGGTCCCCCGTATAACTGCCGACTTCATAAAAGGATTTCTTTGCCATTTCCTCGATTCACCTCCAATCTGGCCGAGCTGCCCTGTCCCGGTGTATTGCGGCCTTCTTCATGGCAAATCTATCGGTTGAGTACCGGGCTGTGCCGTCTTTTGGCGGCGCTCCAGGGCCGGGAGAGCTGGTAGTCGGGGGATAATTGCTTTGCCTCAAACTCCGCCACCGTCAGTTGACCGATGCCCTGCTCCTTAAAATTGCCGGGGGATAAGTCCAGATACCCCTTCTCCGGCAGGTGGATGGGGCTGGCGGTGAGCACTGTCCCGAAATGCTCCACCAGGACACGCCGTGCCAACAGGCAGGGCTGGCTCCAGTCCTCCGCGTCCGTCTGCATATCATAGGCGTACATCCCCTTGGGAACAGTGGCGCGGTCTACGCGCAGTGTGGTGAACAGAGCGGGGATGCCTAAAATCTCCACTTCTTCAAACCGGGCTGTGCCCGCATTGACAGAATCCATAAACGATCCTCCTATCTTTCCTCGATTTGCTGAGGCTTTTTGATTTTGGGCCGAAAGCGGGGGACAAGGGGAAGGTCCACGGCGATCCGATGCCGTTCGGCCAACTGTGCCGGGGTGACGCGAACCTTGCAGGTATAGACGCCGATCCCGATGCACTGCGTCAGCCGCCGGTCAAACGGGATGTGGTTTCGCTCCTCCCACTGTCCCACCGCCTGGGCCTGCTCCTTCATGGTCTCTCGCACATCCGGGTTGTCCCGTGATGGCTGCAATTCATACTGGATCAACTGGTCTGTGGTAAGGGGGGCGCGATAGGTCACTTCCCCCCAGGCCCGATATGCGCCGTGCTCCACGCTGATCCGGTCATCGTAGTTGAGAAACCCCACCAGAGGATTGTCCGGCTCCTTGGGATAAGTCCCAAGGTCCACGGGCCGCTGGGTGGAGTAGTAGCGATATAACTCCTGTTGTTTCATAGGCGCCGCCTTTCATCGCTCAGGGGTAAGATGGACCTTTGGGCGCTGCGGCCGTCTGGCCTGCTTCTGTTTCAGACGGCGGATTTTGACCTTCACCGACCGCTGGGGGCTCTCGCCTCCCTCTGCCTGTTGTGGGGGCTGCGTCATCTCACCCGGCACTGCCTCCCGGCTGGCCGGGACAGGGTGTGCCGCTCTCTGCTCCGTCTGATCTGTGTGCTCTTCCTGTGGAACGGCCCCATTCGCCGCCCGGCGCAGGCTGAAAACGGTCTTTGCCGCCTTATCTTCAAACGGTGCCCGCTGGCTCTCCGGCAGGACGGCGGCCTGCCCCTGCAACTGCTGTTCCAGTTCGGAAATATCGCAGTGACGCTGGAAATATTGCAAGGTGCCTTGGGACAGATCCTCCAGGCTCTCCCGGACAAAGGGAGTAAATTCCTCTTCCAACTGGAGGCGGTATGCCTCCGGGGCCTGCTGGAACAGGGCCGAGACACGGTTCGGGTCGGCGCGGTAGGTCTCTAAATGCCGCTCCATCTGTTCCAGCAGACTGCCGCCCGCCCCGATGTGGAGGGGGAGGCAGTAGCAGTCTGTCCGGCCATCCCGGATATAGTCGATCCGCACCTTGACTGGCTGGGCGGGCAATTCCTCCTCCCGGTAGGCGGCGTCCATCTCCGCCACATACACATTCGCCAGGGACAAGGGCATTTGCTTTCCAATGGGGAAATTCCTGTCAATGATCCCTGTTACGGTGACGATGGGCTCCGCGCCTTCCTCCATGGTGGAGAGAGGGGCGTCCGGCCCGCCCTCTAAAAACGGCGGTTTCATTAGTTCGTCCACGGCGGCGGAAATATCCTGGGTGAAGGTCCGCCATTTGTCCGCCACCGCCCGGACCGTACACACGCCGCGCTTGAAAAAGCCGGTCACGATATGGGCGCTCTCACCCAAAAGGTCTTTCATATCGCGCCGTAAGTTGCCGGTGATCTCTCTCATCCGGCTGTTAGCCTCCATTCTTGCTCACTCCTTTTTCAAATTTTTTTCACGTTTGGCCGGGAAATTGTCGAAACGCGTCTCAAATCGAGACGAATTAACGGAGAACCTCTTATCTGGCGGGGGCGTCCTGCCGCCTGCGCCTGGCTGTGCGGCCAGCCTTTCGCTGACGGTGGGAAGGTGCCTTTTGAAGTTCCTTTTCCGGCCCCTCGATGCCGGCGATCAGTTCGGCGGCAAGGGCATGGATGCGCCCGATGGACGCCTTCAGTACCTCCAGATCTTTGCCCCGGCTCCAGTCCGCAACATAGGCGAAGGAGTAGTCTGCCGTGTCGATGCCGAAGTGCTGGCAGACCACATAGGCCACGCTCTCCGCCTCCACCTCGCGGGTGCTCCGGTCCGGCCTGGTTTCTTCCAGTATATCCAGCGGGGAATGTAATTTGGCGTGGGCGACCTCATGCACCAGCGTCTTGATGGTCTGTACCTGGCTCATGCCGGGCTGAATCACGATCCTCTGTTCCACATAACTGCAATACCCCTTCGCCGCGCCGGGAAACGCCTCAAATACCACTGGCAGAGGGGACAAGGCGACCAGCGCCGAAACAATGCGTTCGTACTCCGCCACATCGCCGGACAGTTCCATCACGCCCAACGTGGGGAGTTCTTTTCCCTCGGTTTGGGAAACATCAAACACGGTCACGATCCTGTATGTGACCGTCTCCGTCTTGACCCACTCCATGATGGGCTGGCCGTCCGCGCCATACACCGGCTGGTTGGTCTCCAGGTCCCGTTTCTCCTGCTGAACCCATCTCCGGTGAGTGGAAGGGGCCAAAATCTGGATGCCGTGCTCATGGGCCTTGACGTGGCGGCCAAACTTGTTTTTCCAGTCATTGTAGCCCGCCACGCAGGTGGCATCTGGCCGCTGCATGAAGATCAGCAGGATATTTCTGAAACTGTAATGGTGGAATTTTGACATAGTGGTGAGGTATTCCGTGTACTGATCGCTTTCAAAAATATGGGAGACGCCAGTTTCCAGTTTGTCCGTCAGGGCCTTTAACCGCGCCTCCGACGCCTCCGATTGACCATTCATGCCGCGGTTCACCTCCTTGGGGAATGAAAAAAGCGCCCTTTGGGGCGCTCATCTCTCCTGATCTTCATGCTTACGCGGCCTGCGGATGGGCGGTTCCGTTTCCCGCACTTCTTTCACACGCCGCTGAAAATCTTTTTCCGCAGCCTCACGCTTGGAAAAGTAGTGGCCGAACGTAAAGTCTTGGAATTGCCTATGGGCGTATGCTTTCCAGGTCACATAGGGCTACACGGCGTTGGGGTTATAGGCCAGGACGATTTCCACTGTCTTGAACTGCCTGCTCTTGATGACCCTGTAGCCCATGCACGATCTGTTCTCCCCCATGGCAAATCACCTCGATGGTTCCGGCTTTTTCTTGCCGTCCTTATCCGCCTGGGCTTTGGCCTTCTGGCGCTCCAGGGCCTTCTTCCGAAGGTCCAGCGCCTCCAGAACGCCCCGTTTCACATCAGGGATGGTGGTACGCTTGTCGGGGAAGTAGGGCCGCAGGTCCTCTTCCATCAGCGTGATTTTCAGCGGTGGGGTCTCTTCCCGCTTGGTGGGGGCCACCGCCTGCTCGATCTTCTCCTTGGTCAGTTTACCCTCCTGGCTGGCCTTTTTTAACTCCACCGCTTGGGCTCCGGTGGGCACCTTATCCTCCTTCTGGATGGCGTCGGCCACTGCCGCCTGCTCCTCCTTCTTTAGGTAGGACAGATCCGCGGCGGTGTGGACCGGGAGAGTTTTGTCCTCCACCATCTGCTGCAACTCCGGTGTCAGGTTGTTCAAACGCACCAGTTTTTGGATGTTGCTCCGGCTCTCTCCGGTCTGCTGGGCCAACTCCTCATCGGCGCGCATGGGCTTTTTCCCCGATGCTTCCAGCGCGGCAGTTTCCTCCTTGGAACGGCGGCCCGCCTTGTGCCGCATGGCCTCCAGTTTCATCGCGTAGGCGCGGGCCTTCTCCATGGGGCTGATGTTCTCCCGTTTTAGGTTGGCGTCCACCATGGAGATAACGGCCTCGTCCCGGTCCAGTTGCCGGACAATGACCGGCATGGTGGCGATCCCGGCCAGTTCGCAAGCCCTGCGGCGGCGGTGGCCGGAGATCATTTCATAGCCGCCCGCCTGACGGGGAATGACGACCACAGGCTCCAAAACGCCGAATTTTTTGATACTGTCCACCAGATCCATCATGTCCTTGTCATCCTTCACGTTGAACGGATGGCCCTCAAAGGGGTGAATTTCAGAGACCTTCAGCGTGGTGATAAGTTCCGACTGCCCTTCGTGGGTGAGAGGCAGTTTGAAGTCCTCCGGGATCTCCGCCTCATCCGCCTTATCCTTGGGGGCCTCCTGGGCGGGCGGAGCGGTGGCCTTATCCTTGGCGGGGGCGTTGGGCGGGATCAATTTGCCGGGAATGGGGAGGGGCTTATCCGAATGGCGGGCGCGGCGGTAATCCGACGCCTCCTTCAGCGACATATCATAGACATCTGCCCTGACCTCCAGCATACCGGCCTTCTTAATGGCCTGCATCCGGTGGAAACCGTCTACCAGTTGATACTCACCATCCTCCCGCTGGCGGAGAATGACCGGCTCCTTCAGCCCCTCCGCTTTTATGCTCTGGATCATGGCGGAGTAATCTGCCTTGGGCTGGTCCTTCACATACGTCCCCGGCAGGTCATGAATTTTAGACAGGGGAATGAAGCGGTGCTGTCCCGCCTCATCTGACTTTTCGGCAGTGGGATTCTCCGCCTCTTTTGTCTCCTTGTCCTTCTTATCGTCCGTGGCCTTGCTGGAATCTGCCTTTTTAGGCGGGGCGTCGGCATCCTTCTCCGCTGGCACCTTTTTTGGATCAGCGGTATCGGCGGATTTAGGCACTTCGGCCGATTTACCATCTTTCGGGGGAACGGTATCAGAGGCTTTGGGTGCGGGCGCAGCCTTGGTGTCTCCGACCGGAGTTTTATCGCCCTGGGGCGCTTTCGAGGGATCGGCAGGGGGAGCCTTGGGGTCAGCCGGGGCTTTCACGTCTCCAGCGGGGGCCTTTTCCGGCTTTGCCTCCTTCGGAAGGGCGGCGTCGGGGGCCTTGGGGGTGGTCTCCGCCTTGGGCTGTTCCAGGGGCTTACCCGCTGCGGGAGCATCCTTTACAGTAGGAGACTGCTTGGGGGCCGCGTCCACCTTGGACGGCTCCGGGGGTTTGGCCTGGGGAGCGGTCCCGGCCGATTTAAGGTCCATCGTGATTTGGACCGGCTCGGCCCCTTTTTTCTCCCCGGCGGCGGGGGGATCTGGCGGGGGGCTGGGGGCGGCGTCGCGGAACGCGCCGATCAGCGGGTTTTGTTTCTTGTCGGGCATGATAAAATCCTCCTGTTCAAGATATTTTGTCGAAAAACGCGTCTCAAATGGAGACGCATTTCAACCGCTGTTATGGGCCAAAATCATGCTGGACAGCCGCCTGGTAGTAGGGGCTCATGGTGACAGGAGCGTTATACAGGGCGGTCAGCAGATAGGCGCGGATATTTCGGATTTGCGTGGTGTTCCTCCGCAGGCAGTCAAATACATACTCCAAATGGCCGTAGTCCAGAGACAAGAACCGGCCTTTCACCTGCTCGGCAGGGATTTCTTCTCCACCGATGCGGAGCGTGGGGCGGGTGCTGCATAGGGTGTCGGTCATCAGTTCCACCACGCTCTCCACATCGTCGTACCCAAACTGCCGTCTGAGGGCTTGAGCCTCTATCCGCTCTTCCACCTCTCTTCGGCAATCGTTTCGATCTATCCATTCCATATTCGGCGGAGGCTGTGCGGGATAGATAGATGGATCAGTATAGATAAAATCAGTCTGATTAGATTCAATATAACTTGCTGCGGGTTTTCCGCACTCTTGTCTGCGGATATTCCGCAATCCAGACTGCGGTTTTTCCGCAGTCTGGGCTGCGACTTTCCCGCACTCTTGACTACTGGGAGGAGCCTGGGGCAGGGCGGGCCTGGGCGGTATTTCACGGGTGGTAAACCGCTTGACGTAAATCTTGGTGGGGCGGCCCTGGCCCTGCCGGATGCGCTCGATTAGGCCGAAACCTTTGCCGCTGTCCAGTTCCACCAGCAACTTTGTGGCCTTGTCGTGGCCGCAGTTCATATCCTGCTGGATTTCCTCCAGCGGGTAGTAGATATAGACCCGGCCTTTTTCGTCATACCAGCCGTTCTTGGCGGAGAGCCCCATGCGGTCCAGCAGAAGGCCGTACAGCAGTTTGGCGTCCGTGGACAACCTCTTGAAACGTGCCCCGGTAATCAACTGACGGGGGATGCGGTAGAAGGAAAACTGGCCGCTTTCGTCTCCGTAATAGTAGTCAAACCCTTGCTCGCCCATGCGCTCACCTCCGTGTGGGCAAAAAGAAAGGCGCCCCTTTTCGGAGCGCCTGGGTGTGGGCTGTTCGCCCACTTTTTCCTTGTTTCTACTTGTTTTTCAGTTTTGGGGTGTGCTTTGCAGGCAAGCAAATTGCATAACAAGGATTTTTGCTGCTGGTCGTAGATGCACCTTGTTTTCTCAACTCGGAGGGCTTTCACTGGCCGCCACGCTACACACTTCGATTTTTCGTAATTTTTTCTGACTTTAACTCGCTATTTTCCTCAATTTTTGACTGTCATGCAACTGTTCCGGTTCTATACGTAAAGAAAATTCATAAGTATTAAATACAAATTTAGAGAAATTCTGTGCCGTAAAAATATATCAATCCAGGGGATGCTGATATGTTCCAACTTTTCAGCCACATATTATCTTCTTGATGCAGGGAAGCCCCGGCGTACTGGAATGGTACGCCGGGGCCTTTTTCGGCCTGTCTGTAAAAAAGAAAACAGACCTAACAGACAATTAGAGCTTGAAAAAGCCAATTCAGCATCGAGAAAGGTGATTTGGTATGAAACAGCAAGAAGAAGTCAAAATGTTTGCCAATTATCCCGATGTTCTCGGGATCAAAGACCTGCGGCAAGCCCTGGGGATTGGCCGGGCGGGGGCATACAAGCTCCTGGAGGCCGGGAAGATCCAGAGCTTCAAGATCGGAAACACCTATAAGATCCCCAAAAGTGCTTTGATCGAGTATGTCAATCAGCAATGCCCCACCGGGGACAAGGGCGGTGAGCAGGAATGACCGGCAGTCTCCAGATCAAAAACGGCAAGTATTTTGCCGTCCTCAACTTCCGGGATCAACATGGCAAGCGGGTTCAGAAGTGGTTCTCACTCGGTCTGGATGTCAAAGGCAACAAGCGGAGGGCAGAAACCATGCTCAACGAGCTTCTGGTTCAGTATCAGGGCATCGAGAACATCGAGCCCATGAATACGCTGTTGAGCCGGCATATCGCCTCCTGGGTTGAGATGGACAGGCCCAACATTTCCGTTACGACCTATAATCAGTATATCAACATTCTGAATCTGCACATCGTCCCCTATTTTGACCCACGTAAAATCACCGTCAGCAGCGTGACAGCCGGAGATTTGGAGGACTACTACACCTTCAAGATCTCCAACGGCCTCAACCCAAACACGGTGATCAAGCATCACGCCATCATCCGCTCTGCCCTGCAATGGGCGGTGAAGCACAGGTATATCCGGGAGAACGTGGCCGACTTCGCCAACCGGCCCGAACGGGTCAAGTACCATGGGCCCCAGCCTTACAGCGTTGAGGAGGTGGCCCAGCTGCTCCAGGCCACCCAGCACGAGCCCATTGCGGTGCCTATCTTCCTGGCCTGCTTCTACGGCCTGCGCCGCTCCGAGCTTCTGGGCCTGCGGTGGTCGGCGATTGACTTTGACACCGGAAGGATCTCCATTTCCACAACTGTGGTCAAAGAGAAGATCGATGACCAGATTAGAACTGTTGTCAGAGACGGGATCACGAAAACGGAGAGCAGCCAGCGCACCCTCCCGCTGTGCTCCTACACCTATCAGTATTTTGTAAACCTCTACCACGCCCAGCAGTATCAAAGGAACCTGTGTGGAGCCTCCTATAATCCTTCCTATCTGGATTTCATCTGCGTGGACGGCATGGGGAACCTTCTGCAACCAGATTTTGTGTCACAGAAGTTCCAGAAGCTGTTGAAGCAATATAACCTGCGTCCCATCCGTTTCCATGATCTCCGTCATAGCTGTGCCACCATTAT
>NZ_JAHZDL010000033.1:0-352 GCF_019422385.1 Flavonifractor sp. | reverse complement strand
TCAGACCTGGCTCGGGCACAGCAACTACAACTTTACGGCGGATACCTATCTGCACACAGCACCGACGGCGCATCTCCAAATGGCGAACACCTACTCGGAAAAACTGGAGGAACTACTGCCACCTCAACCCATTTCTCTGGAAGATAGGTTAGAAATGTAAAATCAAGCAGTAAAAAGCACCGAATTCCATCGGAATTCGGTGCTTTTGGGGTTGCTGGCACCAAAGGCAACCCCCGGCTAAGCCTAATCTCATTAAGATAAGGAACAGACCAGACTGTCTTACGTGCAGTCTGGTCTGTTTTTGTATCCCAAAACCACTCGCTAGGCGAGTGGTACAAAAAAGCCTATGGCG
>NZ_JAHZDL010000032.1:0-23329 GCF_019422385.1 Flavonifractor sp. | reverse complement strand
GCCTGTTTTGCTACTTCATCCTCCGATAGTTCCGCTATGTTAGGATAGTATTCTCAATGCACCGGGAGGCGTAAGTAGCCAGGCGGACATTCTTGTCCGGCTTAAAGGTGCTGATGCCCTTGATCAGGCCGATGGTGCCGATGGAAATCAGGTCGTCCTGGTCGCCGTTGGGGGTGTAGTACTTCTTCATGATGTGGGCCACCAGGCGCAGGTTGTGCTCAATGAGGATGTTGCGGGCCTCCAGATCCCCCTGGGTCATGCGCTCCAGGTACATCCGTTCCTCCTCCGCCTTCAGGGGGCGGGGGAAGGACCCGGTGACCCCGCCGGAGAGCCGCAGGGTGAAAAACAGGCTGTTGAGGGACAGGAAAATCCAGGCTGGGAACATAATGTCACACCTCCGCTTCCACTCTATTCCCGCCGCGTCTGTCCCTATGCGCCGCCCGGCGCCCGGTGCCGGCGGCACCGGAATTGTCAGATAATTTTAAGGTTTGTGTCAGAGGAATGTAAGCCCACGGTCGCTTGAACGTCAGAAATACCTGCTATACTTCCCATATACAAAAAAAGCGCAAGCGCTTTGGGAGGTAATCTGCATGAAAAAGCGGAAGCTGGCCGTCCTGTTCGGCGGTTGTTCCTCGGAATACGACATTTCCCTCCAGTCCGCCCACGCGGTGCTCACCCACCTGGATCCGGGGAAATACGAACCGGTGCCCCTGGGCATCACCCGGGACGGCCGGTGGTTCCTCTACCGGGGCCCCTTTGACGCCCTGCTGGACGACAGCTGGCACACCGATGAGCGCCATCTGATCCCCGCCGTGATCTCCCCCGACCGGGGCGTCCACGGCCTGCTCCTGGTCGCCCCCGCCGGGCCGTCCACCGTGTACCTGGACGCCGCCTTCCCGGTGCTCCATGGCAAGAACGGGGAGGACGGCACCGTACAGGGCCTGCTGGAGCTGGCGTGCATCCCCGTCGTGGGGTGCGGCGTGCTCCCCTCCGCCCTGTGCATGGACAAGGACGCGGCCCACCGGCTGGCCGCCGCCGCGGGGGTGGCGGTGCCCCCCTCCGCCCTGTTCCGGACCGGGGAGGACATGGCCCTGCTGCCCCAGCGCACGGCGGGGCTCACCTATCCCCTCTTCGTCAAGCCCGCCCGGGCGGGCTCCTCCTTCGGCATCACGAAGGTGGATTCCCCCGAGGCCCTGCCCGCCGCCGTGGCCGCCGCCCTGGAGCACGACAGCAAGGTGGTGATCGAGGAGGCAATCCCCGGCTTTGAGGTGGGCTGCGCCGTGCTGGGCAACGAGGAGCTGACCGTGGGGCTGGTGGACGAGATCGAGCTGTCCGGCGGGTTTTTCAACTTCACGGAGAAGTATAACCTGGTCACCTCCGCCATCCACGTGCCCGCCCGGATCTCCCCCGAGAAAGCGGCGGAGATCCAGGAGACCGCGAAAACCCTCTACCGGGCCCTGGAGTGCCGGGGCTTTGCCCGGGTGGATCTGTTTCTCACCCTTGACGGGCGGATCGTGTTCAACGAGATCAACACCATCCCCGGCTTCACCGCCCACAGCCGCTACCCCAGCATGATGAAGGGGGTCGGCCTGGACTTCCCCCAGCTGCTGGACAAGCTGATCGGACTGGCGGTGGGCGCATGAGGGGCACCCTGTATCTGGTGAACCGGGCCCACCCCCTGGCTGGGGAGCCAGAGGCGGAGGCCCTGGTGCCTGTGGACGGCGGCCATTCCCGGATCATGCTCCACCAGCGTGCCAGGGTCATGCTGGAGCAGCTGCTCACCGCCGTGGGCGGCAGGGGGGCCATCGTGCCGGTGAGCGGCTACCGCCCCCGCTCCGAGCAGCAGGCCATCTGGGACGGCTCCCTGGCGGAGCACGGACAGAAATTCACCGAGACCTATGTGGCCATGCCGGGGTGCAGTGAGCACCAGACCGGCCTGGCCATCGATCTGGGGGAGAACCGGCCGGACATCGACTTCCTCTGCCCCGCCTTCCCCGACGACGGCCCCTGCGGAGAACTGCGCCGCCGGGCCGCCGACTACGGTTTTGTCCTCCGCTACCCCAGGGGCAAGGAGGATGTCACCGGCATCGGCCACGAGCCGTGGCACTTCCGCTATGTGGGCTGGCCCCACGCCCGGCTGATGGAGGAGCACCACCTGGTGCTGGAGGAGTATCTGTCGTGGCTCCACGACTTTCCCCTGGGGACGGAGCCCCTGCGGTATCAGGGCCTGGGCCGGCGGTTTGAGATCAGCTATGTGCCCGCCGGTCAGGCGCCGGAGCTGGAGCTCCCCGCCGGCCTCCCCTGCCAGACGTCCGACACCAACGAGGGCGGCGTGGTGCTGACGGTGTGGAGGGACGCGGGATGAGGGGAAACACACTGGGGGGCTTCGACCGCTTCCGCCTCCCCGCCGCCCTGCTGGTGGTGGCCATCCACACCGGCCCCCTGCTGTCGGTGAGCCCCTTTGCCAACGATCTGCTCACCGACATCTGGGGGCGGATTGCCGTCCCCTTCTTCTTCGCCGTCAGCGGCTGGTTTTTGGTGCCCCGCCTCCGGCGGGAGGGGGCGGCGGCCCTGGGGCCCTTTCTGAAGAAAACTCTGCTGCTCTATCTCCTGTCCGCCCTGCTCTACCTGCCTTTGAACCTCTATAACCACACCCTGGCGGACAGCGGGGCTTCTCTCCTGCGGGACATCTTCTTCAACGGCACCTTCTATCACCTGTGGTACTTCCCCGCCCTGGCCCTGGGGGCCTGCATCGTCTGGGCCCTGGTGCGGGGGCTGGGGAGATGGGCCTGGCTGCCCGCGGTGCTCCTCTACCTGGTGGGCCTGCTGGGGGACAGCTGGTACGGCCTCACCGCCGCCCTGCCGCCCCTGCGGGCGACCTATGAGGGGATGTTCCTCTGCTTCGACTACACCCGCAACGGCCTATTCTCCACCCCCATCTTCCTGCTGCTGGGTGGCTGGCTGGCCCAGCGGCCCCGGCGGAACCGGCCGGGCCTCTATGGGGTTGGCCTGTCGCTCTCCCTGGTCCTGCTGACGGCGGAGGGCCTGCTGGTCAAGCACTTCGCCCTGGCCCGGTTCGACGCCCTCTACCTCACCCTTCCCCTGTGCGTAGGGTTTCAGCTCCTGTGGCTGGCCGCCCTGGAGCTGCCCGCCGCCCCCGCCCTCCGGGGGTGGACGGCGGCCATCTATGTGCTCCACCCCTGGTGCATCGTGCTGGTGCGGGGCGGGGCAAGGGTGGTGGGTCTCACGGGATTGCTGGTGGACAACAGCCTGGGCCACTACGGGGCCGTGGTGCTCCTGTCCGCCCTGCTGGCCCTCCCCTTCGCACTCCATCGTCCCGCCAAGGCCGACCCCCGGGGGCGGGCGTGGATTGAGGTGGACGCCGCCGCCCTGCGGCACAACCTGTCCGCCCTCTCCGCCCTGCTGCCGGAGGGCGGGAAGCTCATGCCGGTGGTGAAGGCCAATGCCTACGGCCATGGGGATCTGGAGGTGGCCCGCATCTGCACCGGGGAGGGGATCCGGGCCTTCGCCGTGGCCACCGCCGCCGAGGGGGTGCGCCTGCGGCGGGGCGGCGTGCGGGGCACCATCCTGGTACTGGGCTGCACCGGCCCTCAGGAGGTCCCCCTGCTGGCCCGATACCGCCTGACCCAGGCGGTGGTCAGCGCCGGACACGCCCGGGCCCTGGACGCCCAGGGCCGCCGGATTGCGGTGCACCTGAAAATCGACACCGGCCTCCACCGGCTGGGCATCCCCTGGGACGACGTGGAGGGGCTGGTGGCCCCCTTCGCCTGCCGGAACCTGAAGATCACCGGCGTGTTCACCCACCTGTCCGACGCGGAGGCGCTGGACGAGGCCAGCCAGGCCCGTACCCGGGAGCAGCTCCGCCGCCTCCAGAGCGCGGTGGAGGGCCTGCGCAAGGCCGGGTTTGACCCGGGGGCGGTCCACTTTCAGGGTAGCTACGGCCTGCTCAACTACAGTGACTGCGGCCTGCTCTCCGCCTACGCCCGGCCGGGCATCGCCCTCTACGGGGTGCTCAGCCTGCCGGAGCACCGCACCCGGGCGGCGGTTGACCTGCGGCCCGTCCTCTCTCTCCGGGCCCGGGTGACCCAGTTGCACCGGCTGGAGCCGGGGGAGGCGGCGGGGTATGACGGGGCCTTCACGGCCCGGCGGCCCACGGTGCTGGCTACGCTGGCCATCGGCTACGCCGACGGCTGGCCCCGGAGCCTGTCCAACGGGACGGGCCGAGTGTTGATTCACGGCCAGCTGGCCCCCGTCGCCGGGCTGGTGTGCATGGATCAGCTGCTGGTGGACGTGACGGACGTCGACGGGGTCTCCCCCGGCGACGTGGCCACCCTGATCGGCCGGGACGGACCGGCGGAACTCACCGCCGGGCAGGCCGCCCAGGCCGCGGGCACCATCACCAACGAGCTGCTCTCCCGGCTGGGCCCCCGCCTGCCCCGGATTGTACTGGAATGACCGCAAAAAAGCCGCAGACGCACAGCGTCTG
This sequence comes from Flavonifractor sp., assembly GCF_019422385.1. Classification (NCBI taxonomy): domain Bacteria; kingdom Bacillati; phylum Bacillota; class Clostridia; order Eubacteriales; family Oscillospiraceae; genus Flavonifractor; species Flavonifractor sp. The sequence continues at coordinate 18,822 of NZ_JAHZDL010000032.1, read as the reverse complement.
CGGCTTCAGCCTGTCGAAAAAGTCTTTTCGACAGGCTGCTGAACTTTTTGAAACTTCAAAGAAGTTTCAAAAAGTTGTTTGATCCAACGCGAAAGGGAACCCTGACGGTTCATCTCCGCGCTAAGCGCCGCCGCACAGCGGCGGTTGCGCTCCGAAACGCCCTGCGGGGCAGCCTTTCACACGATCCTTCCCTCCGAATCCTTCGGCTGGAGGGTTTATCGACAGTCTCTTTGCCTTACCGTTTTTTCCTGGGGCGGGCGTTCTTCTTGGGCTTGGCCACCGCCCAGCCCGCCTTTTTGGCGGGGCGCTGGCGGGGCTTTTCTGCACCCCTGGCCTGACCGGAGGCCGGCTTCCCTTTGGAGGCCGCCCGGCCGGCGCCCGGCTTCCCCTTGGCGGGGGCGTACTGCCCCGCGGCCTGCTCCCCCGCCTTGGCGGGCTTGTTGGGCCGGAGCAGACAGCCCTTGCCGTAGCCGATCAGATCCTCCCGGTGGGCCCGGTGGAGGGCCTCCCGCACCAGGGGGCGCTTCTCCGGCCGCTTCCACTGCATCAGGGCCCGCTGCATGGCCTTCTCGTGGGGATCCTTGGGGACGTACACCGGCTGCATGGTGCGGGGGTCGATGCCGGTGTAGTACATACAGGTGGACAGGGTGCCCGGCGTGGGGTAGAAGTCCTGCACCTGCTCCGGCTGGCGGCCGGACTTGTTCAGCCACTCCGCCAGACGGATGGCGTCGTCCAGGGTACAGCCCGGGTGGGAGGACATGAGGTAGGGCACCAGGTACTGCTCCTTGCCGTACTTCTGGTTGAGCCGCTCGTACTTCTGCCGGAACTTCTCGTACACGGCGATGTGGGGCTTGCCCATGTAGTCCAGCACGCCGTCCACGCAGTGCTCCGGCGCCACCTTCAGCTGGCCGGACACGTGGTACTTCACCAGCTCGGCGAAGAACTCCCCGCTCTGGTCCTTCAGCATATAGTCAAACCGGATGCCGGAGCGGATGAACACCTTCTTCACCCCGGGCACCGCCCGGATTTTCCGCAGCAGCATCAGGTAATCGGTGTGATCGGCGTCCAGGTTGGGGCAGGGCTCGGGGGCCAGGCAGGCCCGGCCCCGGCACAGCCCCGCCTTCATCTGCTTCTTGCAGGCAGGCCGGCGGAAGTTGGCGGTGGGGCCGCCCACGTCGTGGATGTATCCCTTGAAGCCGGGGTGCTTCGTCAGGGCCTCCACCTCCCGGAGCACGCTCTCGTGGCTGCGGGAGGAGATGATCCGCCCCTGGTGGAAGGCCAGGGAGCAGAAGTTGCACGCCCCGAAGCACCCCCGGTTGTGGGCCACGGAGAAGCGCACCTCCTCAATGGCGGGCACGCCCCCCATCTCGTCGTACATGGGGTGGGGCTCCCGCACGTAGGGCAGCTCCGCCACAAAATCCAGCTCCGCCGTGGTCAGGGGCATGGCCGGCGGGTTGACGATGAGCAGCCGGTCCCCGTGGCGCTGGAGGATGGCCTTCCCCCGGATGGGGTCGTGCTCCTCGTACTGGATCTGGTTGGCCTGGGCATAGGCCCGCTTGTCGGTGGACACCGCCTCGAAGGAGGGGCACTCCACCTTGGGATAGGCGCAGGCGGAGGGGTCTTTTGCGAGAAAGGCGGTGCCCCGCACATCGGTGATCTCCCCCACGGGGGTGCCGGAGGCCAGCCGGGCCGCGATCTCCCGGGTAGCGGTCTCCCCCATGCCGTAGACCAGCAGGTCGGCCTGGCTGTCGAACAGCACCGCCCGGCGCACCTTGTCCTCCCAGTAGTCGTAGTGGGCGAAGCGGCGGAGGGAGGCCTCCAGCCCGCCAATGATCAGCGGGATGTCCCCAAAGGCCTCCCGCACCTTGTTGGCGTAGACGATCACCGCCCGGTCGGGCCGCAGGCCGGCCCTGTTTCCCGGGGAATAGGCGTCGTCGTGGCGGCGCTTCTTGGCCACGGTGTAGTGGGCCACCATGGAGTCGATGTTGCCGCTGGACAGCATGACGCCCAGCCGGGGACGGCCCAGGGCCGTAAAGGCCTCGGCCCTCCGCCAGTCCGGCTGGGCCAGGATGGCCACCCGGTAGCCCTCCGCCTCCAGCACCCGGGAGATGATGGCCGGGCCAAAGGAGGGGTGGTCCACATAGGCGTCGCCGGTAATGATCAAAAAGTCATAGCTGTCCCAGCCCCGCGCCTCCATGTCGGCCACGGAAACGGGCAAAAATTGATTCATAGGTTTCATTCTTCCTTGGTCTCAAATCCGATATTCTTTTCCAGGATGTCCAGGGGCACCCGGGCGCCCTGCTCCTCCCCCACCTTGACAAAGCCGTGCTTCTGGTAGAACCGCTGGGCCCGGCCGTTGTCCGGGGCGCAGCGCAGGCGCAGCCTGGTGCGGCCCAGGGGGCGGAAGGTGGACACCGCCTGCCCCAGCAGCTGCACCCCCAGGCCCTGGCAGCGGAGCTGGGGCATCATATAGAAGAAGGGTATGTAGCCCACGCCCTGGGCAGCGTCCCGCTCCAGATCCAGCTGGAGAATGCCGGCGGGCTCGTCCCGCCGCATGGCCCACATGACCGCTTTGTCGGGATCCTGCCTCCAGCAGCGCAGGGCGTCCTTCACAAAGCCGTCCCCGTCGAAGGGCACCGACATGCCGTGGATGTCCCGCCAGGCCTCATGCCGGGCGGTCCGGTAGCGGTCGGCCTCCTTCTTCATGTTCAGGGGGCGGAACCACAGGTTGGCGTCGCCGCTGCCCCCGTCCCGCTCCTTCCACCACTTCTGCCGGGCCAGGGTGGAGATCTCCTCCGGCAGGTGGGAGTTGTCGTTCTCAAAGACGATGCGGGCCTGGTCCCCCTGGATCTCCAGGCAGGTCACCGCCGTGTTGTCGCTGTGGCCCAGGCCGTCCATCTCGCCGGGGCCCAGGCCACGCAGGGCAGCCTGGAGACAGCGGATGGCGGTGCCGTGGGAGAACAGGGCGATGGTCTGCCCCGGGTGGGCGGCGGCCAACTGGAACACCGTCTCTTTGATCCGGGCCTGCACCTGGGCGAAGGTCTCCCCACCCCGCACCTTGAACTCCGGGGAGCAGTGGTTAAAGCGGATCAGGTTCAGGGCGTCCTCCCGCTCCAGCGCGCCCCAGGGCTTGTCCTCCCACACCCCCACGCCGATCTCCCGCAGGCCCGGGGTGGTGTGGAGCTCCGGGCCGTGGCTGGGGTAGATGGCCCGGGCGGTGGTCATGGTGCGGAACAGGTCGCTGGAGTACACCGCGTCGATGGGCACATCGGCAAAGCGGCCCCGCAGGGCCGCGATCTGCCGGTAGCCGTTCTCGGTGATCAGGCTGTCGTACCAGCCGTGGACACGGCGGTACAGGTTTCCCTCCGCCTCCGCGTGGCGGATCAGATAAACGGTTGTCATTGCTCTGCTGCACCTCTGCATCTGAAATCCATTGGGCTCATTCCTCCAGGGCCTTCTCTACCAGCTGGAGCAGCTTTTTTGCCGGATAGGTGCGGATGCTGTGGTATTCCGAGTCATCCTTGACGCTCAGATGGAGCCGGAGCCGCCCCGTCACCGTATCCAGCACCGCGCACAGCGGCAGCGTACTTTGTGTGAACGTATAGTATGTGTCAAACAGCAGGATGCATACAGGCCCTTCAGCGGTCTCCACCGTGTAGCGGTCCACCACTGTCCCACTGCCAAAGCCGCCGTGAAGCACTGCGTCAGAAACCCGCTTCGCACATTCCTCTAACGTCAACTCCGGATACAGCTCGGCCGTGTAGTTCATCTGCCGCTCCTTTCTCAAAGCCGGTAGGGGCCCAGCGCGTCGTGGACGACGCCCTCGAAAGACTCCGCCGCGCCCCAGTCGAAGCGGAACAGGCCCTCGCCCCCGCCGCCGCTGGCGCAGTGAACCCGGGTTCTGCCCGTGAAGTCGTCCAGGGTGACGGTGAGGGTGAGCCGGTTGCCCGCCCGGTAGTAGTGCTTCTCAAACACCAGCACGATGCACCGGCCTCCGCTGGGGTGGGTGATGGCGTAGGCGTCGATCTCCTCGCCGGTGACGCTGTCGAACACCGCCTCCCGGATGCGGTTGGCGCAGTCCACCACATCCAGGGATACAAAATAGCTGTCCACTTTCCGCTTCTCCCTTCCCTCAGGCCAGGTAGGGAAACAGCTTCTGCCGCAGGGACTCGCTGTACTTCTCCGCCGCCGTCTTGCTCTCGCCGCTCTGGCCCAGAATCCCGTCGCCGCCGGTGACCGCCCAGTAGAGCCGGGTGGGCCCCTCCAGGTCGTCCAGCACCGCCGTCATGGTCAGGCGGCTCCCCGCCCGGATGAAGTATTTCTCAAAAATCAGCACCATGCCCCGCAGCGCGTCCCCCTGCCGCAGCTCGTGGCAGTCCGCCATCTTGCTGGTCAGGCCGTCCTTCTCCACCAGCTGGGACACGGTGCGGGCCGCCTCCGCCACGGTGAGGGCCAGATAGCAGGTGTTCCGCTCCATGGCGTCACCAGGGGCGCACGCCGCCGGTGAGATCGGCCACCCGGTCCAGGCCCTGGGCCTGGGCCAGCTCCGCCAGGCCGTCCCGCACCTTGACGGGGGCGTAGGGGTCGGCAAAGCAGGCGGTGCCCACTGCCACGGCGGAGGCCCCGGCCAGCATGAGCTGGGCCGCGTCCTCCCCTTTTGCCACGCCGCCCATGCCCAGGATGGGCAGGCCGGGGACGGCGCAGGATACCTCCCACACCATCCGCACCGCCACGGGGAGCACGGCGGGGCCGGACAGGCCGCCGGTATTCATCTTCAAAATGGGCCGCCGGGTGTTCACGTCGATGCGCATGCCCCGCAGGGTGTTGATCAGGGACAGGGCGTCCGCCCCCGCGTCCGCCACGGCCCTGGCGATCTCGGTGATGTCGGTGACGTTGGGGGACAGCTTCACCATCACCGGCACCTTGCCGGCGTGGGCCTTGGCCACCGCCGTGACCTCGGCGGCCAGCTCCGGCTTGGTGCCGTAGGCCAGGCCGCCGGCCTTCACGTTGGGGCAGGAGATGTTGACCTCGATCATGTCCACACCGGCCGCCGAGAGCTTCTCGCACATGACGCCGTACTCCTCCGGCGTGTTGCCGGAGATGTTGGCGATCACCGCCAGATCATGGCGGCGCAGCTCGGGCAGCTCGTGCTCGATGAAGGCGTCCACCCCCGGATTCTGGAGCCCCACGGAGTTGAGGATGCCCATGGGGGTCTCCGCAATCCGGGGTGGCGGGTTGCCCTCCCGGCGGTGGAGGGTCAGACCCTTGCAGCAGATGCCCCCCAGCTCGTCCAGATCATAGAACTGGCCGTACTCCCGGCCGAAGCCGAAGGTGCCGGAGGCCACCACAATGGGGTTTTTCAGGCGGACACCCGCCAAAACCACAGACAGATCCACCTTAGACATTCCAGTCCACCTCCCCCGCGTCAAATACCGGCCCGTCCTTGCACACGTGCTGCATGGTGCCGTCGGCCATCTGGATGGCGCAGCCCAGGCAGGCCCCCACGCCGCAGGCCATCCGCTCCTCCATGGACACCTGGCAGGGTACGCCGAATTCGGCGGCCACGGCGGCCACGTTTTTCAGCATGGGCTTGGGGCCGCAGGCCAAAACCGCTGTAAAGTCTTTATCCTTTTCTAGGATGTCCCGCACCTGGGCATCCACAAAGCCATGCCGCCCAATGCTTCCATCATCGCTGCAAAGGAATATCTCTTTACAGGATTTCTGAAAATCCTTGCTCAGCATGGCCCGGTCCGCCGACCGGAAGCCCAGCACGGCGGTGCTCCGCTCCGCCGTCCACTTGGCGCAGCCCAGCATGGGGGGCACGCCGATGCCGCCCCCCACCAGGAGGTACCGGCCCTCCCGGTCCATCCGGAAGCCCCGGCCCAGGGGACCCAGCACGTCCAGCCTGTCCCCCGCCTTCCGGCGGGAGAGCCACTCGGTGCCCTCCCCCCGCACCTCAAAGACGATGCGGAGCAGATTCTCCTCCCAGTCGCAGATGGAGATGGGGCGGCGGAGCAGGCGGCTGTGGCCGCACTTCACATGGACAAACTGGTCCGGCCCCTCGGGCGTCATGCCCTCCGCCTCCAGGGTGAAGGAATAGGCAAATGCATTGAGGCGCACCGCCTCCACCACGGTACAGTTTTTTTGAATCGGCATGGGTCAAATCCCCCTCTGTCTTTCTGTTGGCCGGCTTATCCGAAGGAGACAAACCGGCAGATATCGTCCCGCATGGCGATGGCGGCGTTCCGGGCCGCCTCCTGGTAGTCCTCGCCGTTCTTTCCGGTCTTCTGCCAGGCGCAGATGATGCCCCGGGATGAGTTGACGATGGCGCCCTTCCCCCCATCCTGGAAGGCGTACTGCACGTCCTCGGCGGTGCCGCCCTGGGCGCCGTAGCCGGGCACCAGCAGGAAGGTGTGGGGCATGCGGGCGCGGAGCTTCTGCAGCTCCTCGGGGTAGGTGGCCCCGGCCACCGCGCCGGCCCGGGTGTAGCCGTACCTGCCCTGGGTGCCCGCGCCCCACTTCTCGATCAGATCGGCCATGAGGCCGTACACCGTGTCGTTGTCCCCGGCGGTGACGTTCTGCAGCTCACCGGAGCCTGGGTTGGAGGTCTTGGCCAGGATAAACACGCTCTTGTCCCGCTCACCCGCCACCTTCAGGAAGGGGTTGACGCTGTCCGCCCCCATATAGCCGTTGAGGGTGACGCAGTCGGCGTTGAAGCCCTGGCACAGGGTCTCCCCCACCTTGGTGGCGCCCAGCCAGGCGTCGGCATAGGCCTCCGCCGTGGAGCCGATGTCCCCCCGCTTGATGTCGGCGATGACGTACATGCCCTTCCCGTGGGCGTAGCGGATGGTCTGCTCCAGCGCAATCATGCCGTGCCAGCCCAGCCGCTCGTAATAGGCGGACTGGGGCTTGACGGCGGGGACGATGTCGCACAGGGCGTCGATGAGGCCCTTGTTGAACTGGAGCACGGCGTCCGCCGCCCCCTCCAGGGTCTCGCCGTACCTGCCGTAGGACTCCCTGCGGATATGCTCCGGCACATACTCCGGCTTGGGATCCAGGCCCGCCACCGTGGGATTTTTCAGGGCAATGATCTTCTCCTGCAGTACATCAAAGGACATGATTTATTCTCCTTCCCGGTAGACGACCCGGCCGCCTACGATGGTATATTTGACTTTTCCCTTCAGGGTCTTGCCGCCGAAGGGGGTGTTGCGCCCCCTGGAGGCGAACTGGCTGGGCTCCACCACCCACTCCTCATCCGGATCGAAGATCACCATGTCCCCGTCCGCCCCGATGGACAGCCGGCCCTTGGTGGGCAGGCGGAGGATGCAGGCCGGGTTGATGGTCATCTTGCGCAGGATGTCGGACAGGTTCATCTCCCCCGTGTGGTAGAGGTAGGTCAGGGTCACCGCCAGGGCGGTCTCCAGCCCCACCATGCCGCTGGGGGCCTCGGTGAGGGGCTTTGCCTTCTCCTCGGCGGAGTGGGGGGCGTGATCGGTGGCGATGGCGTCGATGGTGCCGTCCTTCAGGCCCTCGATGATGGCCTCCACGTCGGACTTGGTGCGCAGGGGCGGATTCACCCGGGCCAGGGAGCCCTGGGAGAGAATCTCGTCCTCAGTGAGGGAGAAATACTGGGGGCAGGTCTCGCAGGTGATCTGCACCCCCTTGCGCTTGTACCGCCGCACCAGAGCCACCGACTTGGCGGTGGAGATGTGGCAGATGTGCACCGCGCCGCCGGTCTCCTCCGCCAGCATGGCGTCCCGGGCCACCATCAGCTCCTCGGCGATGGCGGGCCGGCCGTTGAGCCGCAGCTGCCGGGACACCCGGCCCTCGTTCACCGCGTAGTTCTTCACCATGTCCGCGTCCTCACAGTGGGACAGGATGGTCAGGTTCTGCCGGTGGGCCAGGATCAGCCCGTCCCGCATGAGGTTGGCGTTCTGCACCGGCACCCCGTCGTCGGACAGGGCCACCGCCCCGGCCTCCTTCAGCGCCTCGAAGTTGGTGAGCTCCTGCCCCGACTCCCCTACCGTCACCGCCCCGATGGGCCATACGTGGACGCCGCAGGCCTTGGCCGCCTTCTGCTTTACGTAGTCAATCCGCTCCGGGCTGTCGGTGGCGGGCCGGGTATTGGGCATGCAGGCGATGGAGGTAAAGCCCCCGTGGGCCGCCGCCGCCGCCCCGGTCTCGATGGTCTCCTTGTACTCAAAGCCCGGCTCCCGCAGGTGCACGTGCATATCCACCAGCCCGGCGCACACCACCAGGCCGCTGGCGTCAATCACCTGGGCGTCCGGCTCGCTGATGTTGCTGCCGATCATCGCCACCCTGCCGTCCTCCAGCAGGACGTCCATAACGCCGCCGATGCCGCCCACCGGATCCACCAGCCGCCCCTGCCGAATCAACAGCTTCACGAGATCACTCCTTTCTTCACGAAAAAACGCTTCCCTGCGCCCCATGGCGCACACAAAAAGAGGAGAACACAGGCGCGCTCCCGTCTCCCCTCCTCGATCATCTCTTTCTTCTGGTATTATACCTTGAAAGCGATGGAAACACAATATTTAGCAGCGGTTTTTTCCGCGCTCCCGGCCATACTATTTCCGGACGCAGATCTGGAAGGGGGCGAATCACAGTGACCAAGCATGCGTTTCTGGAGGGCATGGGCCTGGGTGTTCTGGCCGGCGCCGCCATCGGCATGGCGGTGGCCGCCCGGGGGATGCAGAACCCCGACGTGCGCCGGGCCGCCCGGAAGGCCGGCCGGCGGATGAGCCACATGAAGGCCGAGCTGGCCGATACGCTGGGGCTGTAAGCCCGGCGGGCACAGGAAGGGGGGCGCCGCTTTCGCGGCGCCCCCCTGGTGATTCGCTGCCTGCCTCCGCTTACGCGTTGACCTTGGTGATGGCGGCCAGGAGCAGCCGGCTGCCGTGCTGGAGGAACTCCTCCCGGGACAGGCCGATGGCGGTGCCGATATACTCCTCCCGCAGCTCTGCGGTGTGCACCATGCCGGACAGGGCCGACCAGAACAGCAGCACCGTCTCCATGGGGGGCAGCTGGGAGCGCACCGCCCCCTCCGCCGCGCCCCGCACCAGGAAGGCGGCCAGCTCCTCATTGATCTCGCCGTTCACCCGCTGGATGTCGGCCACGCCCTTCTTGGCCTCGTCCGACGCCTGGGACAGGGGCATGGCCCCGGTGGCCGCGTCGTAGGCCGTGGGATTCTCATCATAAAAGCGGACAATGGCCCGGCACACCGCGTCATAGGCCTGGTACCAGTCGCTGTGGCTCTCAATGGCCTCGTGGATCTTCTTTTTCAGCAGCACCATGCCGCTGAGGAGGATGGCGTTGATGATCTCCTCCTTGCTCTGGAAATAGACATACAGGGTCGCCTTGCTGTACTCCGCCTCCCGGGCGATGTCGTCCATCGTCGTCTTTTCCGTCCCCTTCTCTGCAAACAGCCGCTCAGCCGCCGCCAGGATGGAACCGCGATGAAACTCGGTCAATGCCTGTTTTTTGCTCATCTCTATCATTCCAGCCTTTCAGATTTACATATCAAACTTTTGGTTTAAGAAATGATATCATGATTTTTGTTTTATTGCAAGGGCCTTTGCAAATTTTACACGCCCTGCCGGGCGCAAAAAGGCCGGGGGATATTATAATGGAGCCGGGGCAAAAAAGCAACACCGGATTGCGCCCCCTTCGGGGGAATTTTTCAGATCATACAGGAAGGCCCCCGCCGGCGGCGGGGGCCCCTTGTTTACTCGTCGGCGGTGATGGTGTAGCCGCTGAGATCGATGCGGAAGGTATAGGTGGCTGCCACGTTGTCCTGGGAGCCGTCGCTGGACAGGAAGGCGATGGTGTAGTCAAACACGCCGCCGTCCTTCAGCTGGTAGACATCCTCCGCCTGCTGGGCGAACACGGCGCCCCACTTGAAGTAGTAGTTGTCGCCGTCCTTTGTCCACCAGCCGGAGCCGGCGTTGGCGCCGGTGGAGCTGGGCATGGCCCAGGTGTTCCACTTGCCGCCGTTGACGGAGCGGGCGATCTTGTCGAACTGGAGGGTGCCCTCCCCCAGGGCCTGAGGCACGGAGTAGTACACGGTGTACTCGCCGCCGCCGCCCATGGCGGCCACCTGGGACTGGGTCAGCTCTCCGGAGCCGCCGTTCTCCACCAGGGCGGTGGAGCCGTCAAAGGACAGGCCCTCGGCGGTGGAGGAGACCCCGGCGGGCAGCTGGTGGGTGGACACGGTGACGCCGGTCAGCTCCGGGATGTCCACCCGGACGCCGGACAGATCCACCTCGTAGCGCACCGCCTCCCGGCCGTCCCACTGGAGGGTGATGTGGGTCTTGGGGGTGAGGGCGGCGGCGTTGATGAAGAACACCGCGTACTTGCCCTCGCCGATGGCGGGGTTCTCGGTCACGCTGGTGCTCTGGCCGGCCTCACCGCTGGCCTCGGTGCCGAAGGCATAGTGGAAGGTGTCCCCCTCATAGCCCTCGGGGGCCTGGAAGGCCACGCCCACCCAGGCGCCCTTGCCGGCGCCCTCGCTCTGGTGGACGGGCACCACCTCGTCGGTGGACAGGGCCACGCGGACAAAGTCCTCGCCGGCGCGCTTGACGGCCTTGGCGGTGACGGCGGGCAGCTGGGTCTCAGGGCTGTCCTGATCCACGGGACGGACGCCCACCACGCCGGACACCTTCTCCACACCGCCGGTGACGGTGTCGCCGTCGCTGTCGGTGGGCGGGGTCACGCCCTCGGCCACCTCCACGGCGTCGGGCTGCCGACCGTCCATCACCACGTCGTCGGCGTGTACGCTGGCCTTGGAGATGGAGCCCTGGTTGTCCACCTTCACGGCGGCCCGGGCGTTGAGGGCGCTGACGGAGGCATCCGCGCCCACGGTCACGGTGCCGTCGGCCCTGTCCACGGTCAGCTCCGCCACCTGGGAGGCGCCCTCCAGGGACACGGCGGCGCCCTTGGTGTTCACCCACAGCTCGCCGGCCACGGTGGAGTCCTTCACGGTCAGCCTGGCCTCGCCGGCCTTGGGGGCCACGATCACGCCGCCGTCCACGTCGGCGGCATCCACGGTCACGCTGTCGGCGGCCACCAGCACGATGCCTTCCACGTCGCCGGTGACGGAGGCGCCGTCCTGGTCGGCGTACTCGGCCACCGCGTTGTCCAGCAGGGTGACCACGGAGCCGCGGGTGATGCTGGCGCCCAGGGCCAGCCTGCTGCCGCCGATGCCCTGGACAATGCCGGCGTCGGCCATGGCATCGATGTAGCCCACAGACCAGTCGGCGGCCTCATCGCCGTCCACGAAGTTGGACAGGTCGGGGTTCTGGCTGGGGCGGATGCCCATGGCCCGGGCGAAGAGGACGGTGGCCCGCTCCCGGTTCATGGGTTCCTCGGCGTTGCAGTTGGCGCCGTCGCCCTCCAGAATGCCGGCGGCGGTGAGGCGCAGGATGTAGGGGGCGTACCACTCGTCGCCCTTCAGGTCGGCATAGGGGTTCTCCACCGTCTCGGTGTAGCCCATGGCCCGGCAGAGGATGGCGGCGAACTCGGCCACCGTCATGTTGGCGTCGGGGCGCATGCCCCGGCTGTCGCCCTCCACGATGCCGTGGGCGTGCCACCGCTCGAAGGCGGCCTGGCTCCAGTGGCCGTCCAGCTCGGGCAGGGAGCCGGCGGTGTTGCCCTGGGCCGCCGAGGCCAGGGGGGTGGTCAGGGAGGCCGTCAGGGCCAGGGACAGCAGGGCGGCAGGGATTTTCTTCATACTTGGTTGTGCTCCTTTGTGTTCAACTCCCCGTCGGGCCGGTGGGCCGTCCCGTCGGGCTGTGCCGTTATCATATATAAACACTATGATATTTGCAATGCTGAACTTCTGGAAGCGCAGGCAGCGGCTGGTCGGCGAAATTTTTTGCAGAACCGGGAACCAAACCGGCCTCAGATTGATCCATAAGGACAATCGGATTGCTTTTGGGCTAAAACATGCCACTGGTATGTTTCCAGCCTGTCAAAAACCATTTTCGACAGGCTGCTGAACTTTGTAAAACTTGAAAAAAGTTTCACAAAGTCGTTTGATTCAACGAGAAAGGAAACCTTGATGGCTCCCTGCGCGGTCGATTTTTGCATGCCGGATACAACTTGCCGCTACCATGGGCCCCCGTACCAGGAGCCGGGGGCGAAGCCGCCGGGGTCACGCCTTGAGGGACGGGCGCGCGCATAGATGCGCCCCTACAGGATCCACAGGGGGAGTCCCGCCGCACAAAACAGCGCCCCGGAGGCGATTGCCTCCGGGGCGCACGGTTTTTCTCTCAGAAATCCAGGGGATCCACGTCCACCGGGTGGGTCTTGCGGTACTCCTTCGTCCACTGGGTCACCCGGAAGATCGTCCACAGGTCGGAGACCCCCTCATAGATGAGCACGGCGCCCAGGAACATGACCAGGGCCTCGGCGGCCAGGAAGGGCTGGAACACGATAAACGCCCCCAGCGCCACCGAACCCACGGAGAGCCACAGAGGGATGTTCCACCGGACGTAGGCCATGCGGCGCAGCTCCAGAGCCCGTTTCAGGTTGACCAGCCCGTCCACCACGATGAACAGGCCCAGGATCACGGGCAGGATGGTAGCCACGATGGCGGGCCGCAGGAGGAACAGCAGGCCCAGGGCGGCGGCGATGATGCCCAGCAGCAGCTCAAAGACAAAGCTGCCCTGCCGGCTGTCCCGCAGGAAGAAGCTGACCACGGTGACCACGCCGTAGGCCAGCAGCACGCCGCCGAAGGCGTAGCAGAACACCACGGCGCTGACGCCGGGCCAGAGCAGCAGCACCAGGCCCAGAATGACATAGAGGATCGCGGCCAGCAGAAAGCTGACCTTCATGGTGTGGAAGAACTCCCGCACGGAGCATCCCCTCCTTTTCCCCTCTAGTATAACCCGGCGGCGGGCAAAAGTCACTGGACAAAAGGCCGTTCCTGTCCAGTCAGGGCTTGTTTGAAAATTGGCGATGTGTCCAGCGGCGAGGGATTTTGGGCCGCTGGCAAGCAATTTTTTCGCAGGAATCCTGACGGATTTCAAGGAAAAATTGCGCCGTCCAGGGGGCAAAAGGCCCGCCGATTGGGCATGTTGACATGTTTCAAACAAGCCCTAGGCCCAGTTTTTGCACACGTCGATCCACCCGGCGCTGTTGGACAGCTCTGAGAGCTCGTCGCAGGTCAGGCGCACGGCGGAGGCGGCGTTGCCGGCGGCGGGATAGACGATGTCGAACCGCTTCAGGGACACGTCCAGGTATGTGGTCACGTCAGGATTGGTGACGCCGAAGGGGCACACGCCGCCCACGGCGTGGCCGGTGTAGGCGAGCACCTGGTCGGGGGTGAGCATGGTGGCCTTGGTGTGGAACTGGGCCTTGAACTTGGGGTTGTCGATCTTGGCGTCCCCGGCGCAGACGATGAGCACGCAGCCCCCGTCCACGGCGAAGGAGAGGGTCTTGGCGATGCGGGCGCTCTCACACCCCACGGCCTGGGCGGCCAGCTCCACCGTGGCGCTGGATACGTCGAACTCCCGGATGCGATCCTCAAAGCCCTTCTCCCGCAGGTAGGCCCGGGCGGTCTCAATAGACATGTCAGTCCGCCCCCTTCTTGGCCTGGGCTTTGGCCAGGAACTTCTCGTTCTGGATCACAAACCGCTGGTGGACGCCCTTGCCGATGGGGCCGGCGTCGTCAAAGGCGGTGACGGCGAAGGTGAGCTTGCGGCCGTCCACGGCGGTGAGCTCCGCCTCGGCCCACACCTTCATGCCCACGGGGGTGGCGGCGTCGTGGCTCACGTCCAGGTGGGTGCCCACGGTGCCCTCCCCCTCGTTCAGGCCGGCCTGGACGGCATTGACAGCGGCGTTCTCCATCAGGGCGATCATCTGGGGGCTGGCGAATACGGGCAGCAGGCCGCTGCCCACGGCGGCGGCGGTGTTCTCCTCGGTGACCACGCACTGGGCGCGGCCCCTGGCTCCAACTTGCAGTGACATGGGGATGCTCCTTTCGGGATGTTCAGAATATCCCTATTTTACAACATCCGCCCGGCCCTGACAAGAAAAAACTGGAGCCGCGGCCATGGTGCGCGGCTCCAGTTTTTCAAACGGGGTGGATCACGCCGCAGGCGATGCGCGCCCCGGCGCCGCCGGTGGGCTGGCTGCGGTAGTCGTCGGGCAGGGCGTGGAGCACGGCGGAGCGCCCCACCACCTGCCCCGGCGTGAAGCGGCCTGTGTAGTTCACCGAGAAGGCCCGGCCGCCGCCGGACAGCAGCACAGGCAGATCCCCCGCGTGGTCGGGGTGGCGGCGCCCCGCCGGGTTGAAGTGGCCGCCGGCCCCCAGATAGGCCACGTCTCCGCCGGTGCGGCAGGAGCCGAAGGCGTGGATATGCAGGGCAAAAAAGCCGTCGCCGGGCAGGCCGACGGCCCGGGTGAGCACCAGGGTGCCCCCCTGCCAGGGGTAAAACAGCATCTCCCCCAGCAGCCCGGGGTGGGCGTCGCTCCCCCGGAGCAGGGCCCGGGCGGCGGGGCGCCCCTCCAGCAGGACGCCGGGCAGCGGGCCGGAATGGTCGGACATGGCTCTGCCTCCCTTCTCCCCCATCCTATGCGGCGGAGGGGCGCGGCGGTTCGGCCCCAGAAGGCGGTTTGGGCGAGCGCCGCTGCGTAGGCAGCAAAAAAGGATCAGCCGCATCGGCTGATCCTTTTTTATTACACAGCGCGGGTGACCTTACCCGAACGGAGGCATCTGGTGCACACGTACACGTGCTTGGGCGTGCCGTTGACAATCGCCTTGACGCGCTTCACGTTGGGCTTCCAAGGGCGGTTGGAGCGGCGGTGGGAGTGGGAAACCTGGATGCCGAACACAACGCCCTTATCGCAAAACTCACATTTGGCCATTCGCTATTACCTCCTCGCTCGTCAGGATCGCTTACTAAAGCATCGATTGATATAATAACAGAGCCCGGCGGGAAATGCAAGCACTTTTTTTCAAAACCCGACTTTTTTTCGTCCGGCTTGCAAAGGGACGGGCTGTGGTGGTATACTAAACCAAATAAAGGAGGGAGCGCCAGTGGACAGCCTGTACAGCGTCAAATTGGGAAAATTGATCCGGGAGTTCCGCCTGGAGGTGCTGCGGGGCGCCGCCGGATATGAAGACCGGCCCATCCGCACCGAGAACGTGAACCGCCCGGGGCTCCAGCTCACCGGCTTTTTCGACTACTTCGACCCCGACCGGCTCCAGGTCATCGGCCGGGTGGAGGACACCTTCCTGTCCGGCCTGACAGCGGAGCAGCGGCGGGTCAGCTTTGAGCAGCTCTTGTCCCAGGACATCCCGGCCCTGATCATCTCCCGGGGCATCGACCCCTACCCCGAGTGCATGGAGATGGCGGACAAGTATGACCGGACGGTGCTGCGCAGCCAGGACACCACCTCCGTGCTCATGAGCAACATCATCGCCGCCCTCAAGTCCTACCTGGCCCCCCGCATCACCCGCCACGGGGTGCTGGTGGAGGTATACGGCGAGGGCGTGCTCCTGCTGGGCGAGTCCGGCGTGGGCAAGAGCGAAACCGCCATCGAGCTGGTCAAGCGGGGCCACCGCCTGATCGCCGACGACGCGGTGGAGATCAAGCGCAACGTCACCGACCGGCTGGTGGGCACCGCGCCGGAGCTGATCCGCCACTATATCGAGCTGCGGGGCATCGGCGTCATCGACGTGTGCCGCCTGTTCGGCATGAGCGCCGTCAAGGACGAGGCGGAGATCGACATGGTCATCAACCTGGAGCCCTGGAAGGACGGCACCATGTACGACCGGCTGGGCCTGGAAAACCTGTACACCACCATTCTGGACATCCAGGTACCCTCCCTCACCGTCCCGGTGCGGCCGGGCCGCAACCTGGCGGTGATCATCGAGGTGGCGGCCATGAACAACCGCCACAAGAAGATGGGCTACAACGCCGCTGTGGAGTTCACCAAGCAGATCAACGAGCACTTTGACCAGGCCATGAGCGCCCAGTTGGGCGATAACTGAGCAAGGGTCCGCTCTCCCCTGCCGCCCTATGACATTGAGAGATCGAGAGCCAGTCAAAAATGCCGTTCCGCGCTGCGGGACGGCATTTTTTCGGCCAGGTGTCACATTTCTCCCCTCTGGTGTGTATGTTAGGTGAACGCGTTCCAAACCATACAGAGAGGAGGGTGCCCATGGCGGAGCCAGACAAGGAGGCCCTGGCAGAGCGGCTGGTGGAGCTCTATTCCGACAAGCTGCTGCGGCTGGCCTATTCCATTTTGAACTCGGTGCCCGACGCCCAGGACGTGTGCCAGGAGGTGCTGCTCAAACGGCTGGAGCACCCCGGCACCTTTGAGAGCCCGGAGCACGAGGCGGCGTGGCTGGTGCGGGTGACGGTGAATACCTGCAAGAACCTGCGCCGCAGCCCCTGGCGCACCCGGACGGTGGGGCTGGAGCAGGTGGCGGAACCCGCCGCGTTCCAGCCGGAGGAGGGCGGCGTGCTGGAGGAGGTTCAGAAGCTGCCCGCCAAGTACCGGGAGGTGCTGGTGCTCTATTACTACCTGGGCTACGACACCAACGAGATCGCCGCCCTGCTGAACCTGCGGCCGGAGGCGGTGCGCGCCCGCATGAGCCGGGCGCGGAGGCATCTGAAAACAGAACTGGAGGGACAGGGCTATGGCAGGCTATCGGGATGAGCTGGAGAGGCTGGGCTTTTCCGGAGAGGAAAAGGCGGAGCTGGCGCGCCGCCTGGCGGCGGGGCGGCCCACGGCGGAGAGGCGGCGGATGCGCCTGCCCTACCGGGGGCTGGTGGCCGTGGTGGCGGCGGTGTCCCTGCTGGTCGGGGCCGCCGGGGCGGCCTCCCTGGCCGGGGTGTCCCCGGCCTTCCGGGAGCTGTTCGGCATCACCAGCGAGGAGCAGGTGCAGAACCTGGGGGTTGTGCACCTGAACCAGGTGTTTGAGGACAAAAACGGCTCCGGCGCCACCATTACCGTGAAGGAGACCGTGGCGGATTCGGAGCTGTTCTACGCGCTGGTGGAGTTCGCCGCCCCGGAGGGGACGGTGCTGCCCGAGCCGGACCAGGTGGAGGAGGGCCTCAGCCGCGCCAGGCTTTGGGGAGATCCGGACGGCGAGGGGCTGGAATGCTGGTTCTACAGCGATAAGGCCTGTACAAAGATGGTCAGTGTTGGGGACAAGGGCTATGGCTTTGACTATGTGGAGGACAGCGACCCTGCGGATAACAAGATGAACTTCCTTCTGCGTGTAGAGTGCGGGGAAAGCCTGCCGGAAGAGGGGGGCTACTGCCGGGTTACCGAGATCCAATCTCTGTTCATGTGGCTCCAGGGAGTATGGACGCCCACGGTGGAGGATATGGACTTTGAACTGGTGATCCCGCTGCCCGAGTGCAGCGGCTACAGCTTCGAGGGGCGCAGCGGGGTCAACCTGGGGGGCGTGACGCTGGCGACGGTGGACGATCTCACCATCTCCCCCATCTCGGTGACCTTTGACCTGATCATTCCGGACGAGGCGGCCTATGAGGCGGCCCTGGCCGAGCACGGCCCCTGGGAGGCCTATATCCTGCTCCTGGACGGCACCCGGGTGGACGCGGAGTTCCAGCTATCCCTTGACCAGCGGGACATCTCCGAGGAACCCGGCGAAGAGGGGTGGGTCTACTTCCGCTCGGAGCACGTGCGCCTGGCCCTGGAGCACCCCATTGACGTATCCCAGATTTACGACATCGTCTTTGTGGGGGATAACACCAAGGTGTATGATGGCGTGGAATCCGGCGAGACCGTGTACTTTTCCTTCCTGCCCTCCCGCTTCTCCAACGCCACCTTTTGGGACGAGGTCAGTGGGCGCTGGCGGAACGACCAGGATCAGGAGACGGACACCGGCGCACCGCCCATCTCCACCTCCGTCCCCGCGGAACCGGCCCATGCCGACACCCCTTGATCAGACCACCATTCCCCAAGGGAGGCCCGGATGATATCCGGGTCTCCCCTTTTTCCCGGATTTTTTCCTTTTGGATTGGAAAAAATCCTTGCAAAAGGGGGAACACTGTGGTAGAATACCAGAGCATGTGATTACGCACACCCGCGGGACAGGGGGCCAGGTGCTTTCCAGCGATGGGAGGTTGGCCGGCCCTGGAGGAACCGGGTGGAGGAATCAACAAATAAAGGAGGAAATTATCCATGGCAGTCGTATCTATGAAGCAGCTTCTCGAGGCGGGCGTCCACTTCGGCCACCAGACCCGCCGCTGGAACCCCAAGATGGCCACCTATATCTACACCGAGCGCAACGGCATCTATATCATCGACCTGCAGAAGACCGTGAAGAAGCTGGAGGAGGCCTACAACTTCGTCCGCTCTCTGGGCGAGTCCGGCCAGACCCTGCTCTTCGTGGGCACCAAGAAGCAGGCCCAGGAGGCCATCAAGGAGGAGGCCACCCGCTGCGGCGGCTACTACGTCAACGCCCGCTGGCTGGGCGGCATGCTCACCAACTTCAAGACCATGCGCGGCCGTGTGGATCGTCTGAACCAGCTGAAGAAGATGCAGGAGGACGGCACCTTCGACATGCTGCCCAAGAAGGAAGTCATGAAGCACCTGGGCGAGATCGCCAAGCTGGAGAAGTACTTGGGCGGCGTTGTGGAGATGAAGAAGCTCCCCGGCGCGCTGTTCGTGGTTGACCCCCGCAAGGAGCGCAACGCCATCAACGAGGCCCGCAAGCTGCACATCCCCATCGTGGCCATCGTGGACACCAACTGCGATCCCGACGAGATCGACTATGTCATCCCCGGCAACGACGACGCCATCCGCGCCATCAAGCTGATCTCC
>NZ_JAHZDL010000031.1:0-23460 GCF_019422385.1 Flavonifractor sp. | reverse complement strand
GCCGCAGGCGGCGCCGGGGGAGGCGGCCAGGCCCTTGCCCACGGCCTGGGCCTTCTTCAGGGCCTCGGCGTCAAAGGTGGGGTGCAGCAGGGCGTCCAGCTGCTTGGGCTCCACGCGGCACACGGCCTCCTTCTCGTCGATCATGCCCTCGTCCACCAGATCCACGGCCACCTTCAGCGCGGCCACGGCGGTGCGCTTGCCGTTGCGGGTCTGCAGCATATAGAGCTTGCCGTTCTCGATGGTGAACTCCATGTCCTGCATGTCCTTGTAGTGCTTCTCCAGCCGGTCGGCGATGGCGGCGAACTGGTCGTACACCTCAGGCATCTCCTCGTGCAGCTTGGAGATGGGGGAGGGGGTGCGCACGCCGGCCACCACGTCCTCGCCCTGGGCGTTGATCAGGTACTCGCCGAACAGGGCCTTCTCACCGGTGGCGGGGTTGCGGGTGAAGGCCACACCGGTGCCGGATTTGTTGCCGGAGTTGCCGAACACCATGGCCTGCACGTTGACGGCGGTGCCCCAGTCGTAGGGGATCTCGTTCATGCGGCGGTAGACGTTGGCGCGGGGGTTGTCCCAGGAGCGGAACACGGCCTTGACGGCCTCCATCAGCTGAACCTTGGGATCCTGGGGGAAGTCCTCGCCCTTCTCCTTCTTGTAGAACTCCTTGAAGAGGACCACCAGGTTCTTCATGTCGTCGGTGTCCAGCTCCACGTCCTGCTTGACGCCCTTCTTGGCCTTGACCTCGTCGATGATCTCCTCAAAGCGCTTCTTGGACAGCTCCATAACCACGTCGGAGAACATCTGGATGAACCGGCGGTAGGAGTCGTAGGCGAAGCGGGGGTTGTTGGTGAACTTGGCCAGGCCCTCCACCACCACGTCGTTCAGGCCCAGGTTCAGGATGGTGTCCATCATGCCGGGCATGGAGGCGCGGGCGCCGGAGCGCACGGACACCAGCAGGGGGTTCTCGGGATCGGCAAACTTCTTGCCGCAGATCTCCTCCATCTTGCCCAGGTACTCGTAGATCTGGGCCTGGATCTCCTCGTTGATCTGGCGGCCGTCGTTATAATACTGGGTGCAGGCCTCGGTGGTGACGGTGAAGCCCTGGGGCACGGGCATACCCAGGTTGGTCATCTCAGCCAGGTTGGCGCCCTTGCCGCCCAGCAGCTCCCGCATGGAGCCGTTGCCCTCTGAGAACAGATACACATACTTGTGCGCGTTGCCCATTTTGTCATTCCTCCTAGATTTACGTTACACTGCGATTCTCAAATACAGCAACCGGAGACATTATACCATTTTGCCAAAAGATTGCAAGAGATACCCATCGGTTTTCTTCTGTTTTTGCTGAGATTTTACCACTTTTTCCGGCCATAGGCCGGAGGGGCCGGCATGCTGCCTTCAGAAAGCCGCACAGCAGATGGAAAACCGGGCCGGATCAAGCGAAAGGGACGGATGGAGACCGGAGAATCCCTGATGGCGTGTACCTCCGCTGCGGCAGCAAGGGGCTCAGAGAGAGGCGCCGGGTCTGTGGAGAAGCTCCGCCGCCTCCGTCAGGCTGATGCCCTGCTCCCGGGCGATGCGGGCCAGATCCTCATACTCCGGCTTGCTCCGGGAGACACCCCAGCCGGAGGCGGTCTTGACGGTCACCGGGCCGTGGGGGGTATCCACGGTGTGCTGGCCGCGCTCCAGGGTGTACCGGCGGCACAGGCTCTCCCGCACGCCCAGGGTGGTGGTGTGGCGGAAGAGCAGGCGGGCCATCTTCTCCCGGTCCTCCAGGCGGCACAGGCAGGTGAGCAGCACGGCGGGGCGGCCCTTCTTCATGCCGATGGGGCTGGTAAACACGTCCAGGGCCCCGGCGGAGAGCAGCTCCTCCATGGCAAAGCCGATGGCCTCGCCGGTCATATCGTCCAGATTGCACCGCAGCTCGGCCACCTCGTCGCCAGATTCCTCCGTCTCGCCCAGCAGGGCCCGGACGCAGTTGGCCGCCTCAAAGTCCTTATTGCCCATGCCGTAGCCGATCTTCTCCACAGACATGACCGGCATGGAGTCAAATTTCGTGACGAAGTGCTTGAGCAGGGCCGCGCCGGTGGGGGTGCACAGCTCTCCCCGGATGGCTCCGCCGTAGATGGGCACGCCCCGGAGGATGTGGGCCGTAGCGGGGGCGGGCACCGGCAGGATACCGTGGGCGCAGCGCACCTGCCCGCTGCCCACGTGGACAGGGGAGCAGAGTACCTGCTCCGCCCCCAGCTGGTGCATCAGCAGGCAGACGCCTACCACGTCGGCCACCGCGTCCAGCGACCCCACCTCGTGGAAGTGGATCTCCTCCACCGGGCGGCCGTGGGCATGGCTCTCCGCCTCGGCGATCAGGCCGTAGACCGCCTCCGCGTCAGCCCGGACCTGCTCCGGCAGGTCCAGGTGGCTCAGCAGGTGGCGGATCTCCCCCATGCCGGTGTGATGGTGATGATGCGCGTGCCCATGGTCGTGGTCATGATGGTGTTCGTGTTCATGGTCATGCGCATGGTCGTGATGGTGGTCGTGCTCGTGATTGTGCTCATGCTCATGGTGGTGGTCGTGGCAGTGCTCATGTTCGTGCTCGTGGCCATGGTAGTCATGGAGGTGGACGGGAGCCGCCCCGGAGTCCACGTCGCAGCTGATCTCCTCCTCGCCGTTCACCGTCACCGCCACGTGGGTGCCGGTGATGCCGCACTTCACCGACGGCTGGGCGGTCACCTCCACGCCGGGCAGGCCCAGGCCGTTCATCCTGTCCAGGAACGCCGCCTTGTCGTCCACAAGCTCCAGTAGGGCGGCCATGAGCATATCGCCGGCGGCCCCCATGCCGCAGTCCAGATAGAGTGTTTTCATTCCTTCTTGCCTCCCATGTGATTGATCATGCTGGCCAGATAGCCGGCGCCGAAGCCGTTGTCGATGTTGACCACGCTCACCCCGCTGGCGCAGGAGTTGAGCATGGACAGGAGGGAGGACAGGCCGTGGAAGCAGGCCCCGTAGCCGATGCTGGTGGGCACGGCGATCACCGGGCAGTCGGCCAGGCCGCCGATCACGCTGGCCAGGGCCCCCTCCATGCCCGCGATGGCGATGATCACGTTGGCGCTCATAATCTCCTCCAGGTGGGACAGCAGCCGGTGGAGCCCGGCCACCCCCACGTCGTACAGCCGCGTCACCTCGTTGCCCAGGGCCTCAGCGGTGAGGGCGGCCTCCTCCGCCACCGGCATGTCGCTGGTGCCGCCGGTGGCCACCACCACTTTGCCGCTGCCGTCGGGGACGGGCAGGGAGCCCACGATGCCGATGCGGCCCATCTCGTGGTAGGTGAAGGGGTGGGCGGGGTTGATCTTCTCCGCCGCCTCGGCGGACATGCGGGTGATGAGGATGGTCTCCTGGCCGCCGGCGCGCATGGCGTCCACAATGCCGGCAATCTGCTCCGGGGTCTTGCCCGCGCCGTAGATCACCTCCGCCACACCCTGGCGCAGGCCCCGGTGGCTGTCCAGCTTGGCGTAGCCCAGCTCCTGAAAGGGCTCCAGCTTCAGTTTCAGCAGGGCGTCGTCCACGTTCACCTGTCCGGCGGCCACCTGCTCCAGCAGGGCCTTGATCGCTCTCTGTTCCATGTTCTTATCTCCCCTCCAGATCCAACAGGATCGGTGTAAAATACGGTTTCAGCGCCTGGCGGAGCTCCTCCGCCTCACGGACGGCCCGCTCCATCTGCCCCCGGGGGAGCTGGAGCCGGGCGGCGGAGTGAAACACCCGCACCCGGAAGTCGGTGTACCCCAGGCGGAACAGGGCGTCCTCCGCCCCCTCCACCCGGGCCAGAAGGTCGGCGGTGATGGCCTCACCGGCAGGCACCCGGGTGGCCAGGCAGGCGTAGGCCGGCTTGTCCCAGGTGAACAGCCCCGCCTCCTTGGAGCGGGCGCGGATCTCGGCCTTGGTGAGCCCGCACTCTCGCAGGGGGGAGCGGACAGACAGCTCCGCCAGGGCTCTCATGCCCGGCCGGTCCCCCGCCTCGTCAGAGGCGTTGGTGCCGTCCAGCAGCACGGGGTATCCGTCGGCGATCGCCCGGTCCTTCAAGGTACGGAACAGGTTCTGCTTGCAGTAATAGCACCGGTCCGCCGGGTTGGCCGCCACCCGGGGGTCGGCCAGGGCGTCCAGCTCCAGCACCGTCACCTCCACCCCCAGCCCCTCCGCCAGCTTTTGGGCATCGGCCAGCTCAAAGGCGGGCTGAAAGGCGGTCTTGATGAAGTAGGGCTTGATGTCCGCCCCGGCCTTCACCCCGGCGTACAGCAGGTAGGCCGAGTCCACACCCCCGGAGAAGCCCAGGGCGCATTTGGGATTTTCCTGAAAAAATTGTTCCAGCGTCATGGGCAGGCCCTCACACGTCGAAGCGGTTGTAGGCCTGGAAGCAGTCCAAGCACAGCTTTTTGCCGTTCTCCAGCCGGAGCAGGTGCTCCGCCGTCACCTCGCCGCAGCCGTCGCAGGGGTAGGACTGGAACATGCGGGCCTTCTCGGGCAGCTCCAGCACCGCGGGCTTCACGTCGAACAGGTCGGCGGGAGCGGTATCCTGGAGGTAGCGGAAGCGTTCCTCCTTGTCCAGCCCCTCCGGGGTGGGGCGGAGCACCAGCCGCACCGATTTGCCGGTCTTCCGGTTGTAGAAGGAGAAGGCCTGCTTGCCCCGGAGGTGGAAGAGCAGGTTGCCCTTGCCCGCGCTGCACCCCAGCAGCACCTGGATGGCGTCCACGCCGCAGGCGTCGTTCTCCGAGATGCACACCACGTCCTCGTCCCGGGAGAAGTCCAGCTCCAGCAGCTCCATGGCGTACCGGGCGGCCTGGAAGCCGATGGTCAGGCCGCCGCAGCCGTGGCCGTGGAAGGCCACGCATTTGTCCCAAAGGGCTTGTTTATCCATCATGGTTCGTCCTCTCTGTGTTTTGTCAATTGGCATCAGGGGAGAGCGGCGGGGGCAAGCCCCCGCCCTACAAACGGGTAAGCGATACAGGTCGGCGTTTTTCCGCCGCCCGTCACCCGGCGTCAAACAGGCGGTCAAAGTCCACCCGGATGTGGTCGTTGGGATCCAGCCGCCGCAGGCCGCCCCCCTCCAGCAGGAAAATCCGGTCGGAGATCTTCAAAGCGGCGTCCAGATCGTGGGTGATCATCAGCATCGAGAACCCCCGGCTGTTCTGGAGGCCCTTGAGCATCCGCAGCAGGTTGGCCTTGCCCGAGGGGTCCAGCATGGAGGTGGGCTCGTCGGCGATGAGCAGGGCGGGCTCCATGGTCAGGGCCCGGGCCACCGCCACCCGCTGCCGCTGGCCGCCGGACAGGGCGTGGATGGGCCGGCTGAAAAAGCTGTCGCAGGCGAAGAGACCCACGTCCTCCAGGGCCCTCGCCGCCGCGTCCTCCCGGAAGTGGCCGGTGAGGCGCATGGGCTCCTCCACCGCCGCCCGGACGGTCATCCGGGGATTGAGGGCGGCCTGGCTGTCCTGGAGCACCATCTGCACCCCGCCCAGCTGCCGGTGGAGGTCGGTGAAGCGGGCCGGCTCCCCCTGAAACGCCACCGTGCCGCCCCCCTCCAGGGGGAGCAGGCCCGCCAGGGTGCGGGCCAGGGTGGTTTTGCCCGCGCCGGAGCGGCCCACCAGGGAGACGATCTCCCCGCTGTAGAGGGTCAGGTCGATGTTCGCCAGCACCTTCTGTCTCCCGAAGGACTTGCTCAGGTTCCGGCAGGAGAGCAGGGTGAGGATGCCGCCCCGGTTGCAGGAGAGCTGCCGCCCGTCGGGCAGCCTTTCCAGCTCCGGCGCGCGGGAGGCGCACGCCGGCAGGCTCTGGGTGCACCGGCCGTAGAAGGGGCAGCCGTGGGGCTCCCTGGTGTAGGCCACGGTGGTGGGCCGGATGCCCCACATGTCCCGCACCGGGTTCAGGCCCACCGCCGACTGGAGCAGGCCCCGGGTATAGGGGTGGCGGGGGTTGTCCAGGATGGCCCGGGTGTCCCCGGCCTCCTCCACGTGGCCGTCGTAGAGCACCACCATCCGCTCCGCCAGATCGGAGGCCAGCTTGAGATCGTGGGTGATGATGAGAAAGGCGGTGCCCAGCTTGCGGTTCAAGTCCCGGATCAGCGCCGTGATCCCCTGGCTGGAGGCCAGATCCAGGGCCCCGGTGGGCTCGTCCAGCAGCACCAGGGGCGGGTTGAGGGCCAGGGCGCTGGCCAGCAGGAACTTCTGCACCATGCCGCCGGACAGCTCCCGGGGGTAGCGGGACAGATCCCCCTCCTCCAGCCCCACCAGGGCCATCAGCTCCCGCGCCCGCCGGGCCAGGGCCTCCCCCCGGTACGCCCGGCACAGCACCTCCTTCAGGTGCTCCGCCAGGGTGAGGGAGGGGTTGAGCCACTCCGCCGAGGTCTGGAAGGACAGGGCGAACTCCCGCATCCGCAGGGGCTTCCGGTCCCTCTCCCTCATGCCCAGCAGCTCCCGGCCGTTGAGGAGCACTTCGCCGCTGACCTGGGCCATGGGGTCGGACAGGCAGGCGATGGCCCGGGCCAGGGTGGTCTTGCCGCTGCCCGACTCCCCCACCAGGGCCAGGATCTCCCCCCGGTCCAGGGTGAAGCTCACCGGGTGGAGGGTGAACTCCGGAAAGGAGACCGATAGATTTTTTACTTCCAGGAGCATGGGTGACGCCTCCTCTCTCGCTGTTCCAGCCCGGCCACCAGCAGCCGGAGCAGCAGGGTGGACAGGAGCAGGGCCCCCACCGGGGCCAGAATCCACCACTTCCAGAACTGGGTGCGGTAGATGCCGGGGAAGTCCACGGCCCGGGCGATCATCATGCCCCACGACCGGGCCAGGGGGTCGGACAGGCCCAGGAAGGCCAGGGACGACTCCTGGAGGATGGCCCGGCCCACCACCGCCAGAGAATTGATGGTGAGCAGGGGCCAGAGCTCGTGGCCGATGTGGGTACGGATGAGATACCAGGGCCCGCCGCCGTAGAGCCGGGCCAGCTGCACGTAGTCTCGGCGGCGCACCGAGATGGTCTTGGCCCGCAGCTGCTTGGCGATGGGGGCCCAGGAGAACAGGGCGATGATCCAGATGATGTTCCAGGTACTCTGGCCCAGAAAGGCCCCGATGACGATCATGACGGGCAGCTGGGGGATGGACAGCAGCACCTGGATCAGGAAGGAGATGGCCAGATCCACCCAGCCCCCCACAAACCCGGCCAGCACCCCCAGCACGCCCCCCACCAGGAAGGTGAAAGCGGCGGCGGCCAGGCCGATGCCCATGCTGCGGAAGTAGCCGGCGGAGAGCTGGGCGTAGATGTCCACCCCCAGGTTGTCGGTGCCCAGCCAGTGGGCGGGGGATGGGGCCTCCAGGGAGGCCCCGGAGGGCAGCTGGGCCGAGTGGGGGTAGCCGGTGAGACCCCACAGGAAGAACAGGGTGAGCAGGCCCAGCAGCACCAGGGGGAGCAGCCAGGATTTCCGTTTCACAGCCCATCCTCCTCTCTGTCCAGACGGCGGTTGACCAGATCCGCCGCCGCCAGGCTCACCAGCACCAGCACGGCGGACAGGAGGAACACCCCCTGGAGCATGGGATAGTCCCGGTACTGCACCGCCTCCCGCAATACGGTGCCCAGGCCGGGGTAGGCGAACACGTTCTCCACCAGGATGGTGCCCCCCACCGCGCCGCCCACGCTGAGAAAGAGCCGGGCCACGATGGGGGTGGCGGCGTTGCGCAGGATGTAGCGGGCGCGGATGCGGCCCTCCTTCAGGCCCTTGGCCCGGGCGTGGGTCAGATAGGGCTTTTCCAGAATGGTGAGAAAGCTTGCCCGGGCGGTGAAGAAAAACTGGGGGACGGTGACCAGGGTGAGGGCGGCCACGGGCATGAGGCTGTGGACCAGGATGTCCCCCAGCCGGGCCCAGATGCTGTCGTACTCGGCGAAGGCGGTGTAGGCCCCCGACAGGGGGATCCACGCCACCCGGGCCGCCACCAGGAAGAGCAGCAGCACGCCGGTGAGGAAGGGGGGCACCTCCGCCAGGGCGGAGAGGACGGGGTAGAGCACCCGGTCGGCCCACTTCCGCCGCACGCACCACAGGGCCAGGCCCACCCCGAGCACCAGGCTCAGGGCCAGGGAGCCCCCCATGATCCACAGGCTCCAGGGGAGGCGCTCCAGCAGCACCTCCCCCACCGGGCGATGGTAGTGGATGCTCTGGCCGAAGTCCCCGTGGAGGTTGCTCCACAGGGTGTCCCAAAACTGCGCCCAGAAGGGCTTGTCCAGGCCGTAGTAGGCCCGCAGCAGCTCCTTCTGCTCCTCAGAGTAGGCCACGCTGCCGTCATCCCCGGCGGCGGAGGACACGTAGTCGAAGGGGTCCCCGGGCATGAGGCGGGGAATGGTGAAATTGATCAGGTAGATCACCAGGAAGGCCCCCAGCAGCATCAGCAGTTTTCTTCTCATGGAACCCCTTCCCCGGCCGGGGATGACTCAGCGCGCCATGTAGGACAGGCGGTTCTGCTCCGCCTGCTGGTAGGCGTAGGTCTTCATCCAGCCGTCGTAGTAGTCGGTGCGGTACATGGAGTAGGTGGACTGGTTGGCGATGACGAAGATGGGGATCTCCTGACTCGCCAGCAGCTCCAGCTCCTGGAACAGCTCCACCCGCTTGTCAAAGTCGGTCTCCAGCATCTGCCCCTCGGCCAGGGCGGTCATCTCCGCGTTGGAGTAGCCGATGGCCCCCATGGAGTGGGGATTGGTGCCGGAGAACTTGGACTCGTCGGAGAACAGGGTGCGCATATAGGTGGGGGGATTGTTGCCCCAGCCGCCGTTGCCCACCAGGGCGAACTGGTAATTGCCGTCGTTGATCATCTGGTCCCGGGTGGCGGAGTCGTGGGACTCCACGGTCACCTCCACGCCTGCGGCGGTGAGGCCGTTGCGGATGAGCTCCGCGATGGACAGATCGTCGGCATCGTCGGAGCACAGCAGGGTGACGGAGAGGCCCAGCCCCTCCAGGGCGGCCCGGGCCGCCTCCGGGTCGTAGTCGTACTGCACTACGTCCTCGTTGTAATACAGGCTGCCCTGGGGGACGTACCCGGCGCTGCCCACCGTGCCCGCGCCACGGAACACGCTGTCCACCACGCTCTGCCGGTCGATGGCGGCGTACACCGCCTGCCGCAGGGGCAGCTCCAGGAAGTCGGGGCAGGCCTCGTAGTTGATGAGCATCTTGTAGCCGAAGTCGTTGGCCTTCTCCACCACGCCGATGGACGGGTCGCTGAGGTAGGTGTCCATCAGGTCGGCGGGCAGGTCGGTGATGTCGATCTCCCCGTTCTCAAAGGCCAGCAGGGGGTCGCTCACCGGCACGAACTGGATCTTCTCCGCCCCCTGCTGCCCGTTACACCAGCCGTCAAAGGCGGTGAACTCATAGCTGCCGGTGGCCCCGTCGTAGGCGGTGCAGGAATAGGCCCCGCTGCCCACCAGATAGCCGTCGCCGGTGTAGGTGTAGGGGTCGTCCACGTTCTCCCAGATGTGCTGGGGGAGGATCACGAAGGAGCCCAGGCTGGACAGGGTGTCGGCGGTAGCCTCCTTCACGGTGATGGTGATGGTCTGCTCGTCCTCCACGGTGTAGTGGTCCACGATCCACCCCTCGCCGGTGCCCAGGGAGTTGGACACCGGGGGGTGCTCCTGGTAGTAGTCCAGGGTGAAGGCCACGTCGGCGGTGGTGAGGGGCTCCCCGTCCTGGAACTGGGCGTTCTCAAAGAGGGTGAAGGTGTAGTCGTTGCCGTCCATAGACCAGCTCTCCGCCAACCAGGACACGTCCCCCTCCTCGTCCTTCTCCAGCAGGCTGCCGTACACCAGGCGCATCTTGGCCGTGCCCGGGCCCCGGGAGTTGTGGAGGAAGGGGTTGGGCGCGCCGTAGTCGGTGCCCCCCTCCAGCCGGAGGGTGTCCACCTGATATGCGGACGAGGCGGCGGGGCTCTCCGACCCCGCCGGGGTCTCGCTTCCGCCAGTCTGGGCCGTGCCGCCGCAGCCCGCCAGCAGGCCCAGGCTCAGGGCCCCGGCCAGGGCCAGGCTGACTGCCTTTTTTCCATTTTGCTTCATATCCGTGTCTCCTTTTTGCCCCGGAACGCAAAAAGTTCACCATGTGCATCTCTTGTGCACATGGTGAACTTCCATTCACCGGTTCTGCTGCGCCGGGGGATTGCGTGAAAAAAGGCTTCGGCCTTTCCAAGACCGCTTCAGCGGTTCAGTGGTGTCCAGTATAGCAGAGGCCCCGGCGCTTGTCAACCCAGGATTTTCCCCCCGCGGCGCCCCAATTCCGCCCCGGCCGTTTGGGTATGTGGGTTCCCCCTCAGACATATAAATGAATGCAGCAGCCTGTTTTCAGAAGGGAGCGGATTTGTCCATGAAATTCTTGATTTTGCGGCGCCGTACGCTGGCCGTGCTGGCCTGCGCCCTGGCCGCGACGGCCATGTTTGCCCTGGTCAACGCACCGGCGGTGGCAGAAGCATCTGCATCCAGCCGTCAGCTGCCCATCTACTGTGTCCAGCGCGACCAGAAGATGCTCTCCATCTCCTTCGATGCCGCCTGGGGTGATGTAAGATTGCGGCAGCTGGGGTAAGTCCCGGGTGCTGCAATCCTTTTCACCGCTCATGTCGGTAATGGTCATAGATGATTGGCTGCATTGGACTTGGAGTTAAACCGAAAAGCCTGATAAGCAAAGTACCAACAGAGCGACAGAAATGCCCCAGGCCGGAAAGGAGAAGTGATGTTATGTCCGCCAATATAGAAACCATGTTTTACGTCCGAGAGAAGCCCTGGCACGGCCTGGGCACGGAGGTCAGCGAAGCGCCGGTGTCGCTGGATGCCCTCGTCTATGCGGGCCTTGATTGGAGGGTTGAGCAGGAGAAGGTCTGTACGGAAGATGGGGTGCCAATCCCAGGTTATAAGGTCAACGTGCGCAGCACCGACCACGCCCCTCTGGGCATCGTGTCAGACCGTTACAAGGTGGTACAGAACGAGGACGCTTTCCAGTTCACCGATGACCTGCTGGGCGAGGGTGTGACCCATGAGACGGCAGGGGCCTTGCAGGGAGGCCGGAAGGTCTGGCTCCTGGCCCGGATGCCCCAACGCTATGTGATTGCCGGGGACGAGATAACGCCCTACATGGTTTTCATGAACTCCCACGACGGCAGCTCCGGTGTCAAGGTGGCCATGACCCCGATCCGGGTGGTGTGCCAGAACACCCTCAATCTGGCCCTGGACAGCGCGAAGCGCATCTGGGCGGCTATCCCGGCCAGACACTCGCATACCGCCCTTGGCTGACCCATACCCTAGAGTATCCTGACACAGAAAGGAGACGGCTGCTATGGCGCCGCAGGCCGCTCAGAACCACAGAAACGACGTCTGGCGGGTATCACGCTGCTTTGAGGGGGGCAAGAGCCCGGAGGAGCTGCTCCGGGCCCTGATTCAGGCCCACAGCAAGTAACCCCAGTACATAAACGATACAGTGACAGAAAGGAGGTGGGGCGGTCATGGAAACCTGGAGGACGGCGGCGTATCTCCGCCTGTCCCGGGAGGACGGCGACAAGGCGGAGAGCGACAGCATTGCCAACCAGCACAAGCAGCTGGAGCAGTATCTGGTGGAGCATCCGGAACTGGAGCTGGTGGACTACTACCAGGACGACGGCTATACCGGCACCAACTTTGACCGCCCCGCCT
Source organism: Flavonifractor sp. (assembly GCF_019422385.1). Taxonomy (NCBI): domain Bacteria; kingdom Bacillati; phylum Bacillota; class Clostridia; order Eubacteriales; family Oscillospiraceae; genus Flavonifractor; species Flavonifractor sp. The sequence goes on along the minus strand of NZ_JAHZDL010000031.1, from coordinate 11,778 downwards.
TCCGCCGCATGGAGGAGGACATCAATCAAGGGAAAGTCAACTGTGTGCTGGTGAAGGATCTGTCCCGCTTCGGAAGGGACTATATCGAAATGGGGCGCTATCTGGAGAAGGTCTTCCCCGCCCTGGGGGTGCGCTTCATCGCCGTCAACGACCAAGTGGACAGTGAGCAGGGGCGTTATGACATGCTCCTGCCCATGAAGAACCTCTTCAACACCCAATATGCCCGGGACATCTCGGACAAGGTACGCTCCGCCATCCATACCAAGCAGCGGCGGGGCGAGTTTGTGGGGGCCTTCGCCAGCTATGGGTATCGGAAGGATCCGGACAACCACAACCATCTGCTGATCGACCCCCCGGCAGCCCTGGTGGTACAGCGGATCTTCGACCTCTTTGAACAGGGGGAGGGGAAGGTCAGGATCGCCAAGCAGCTCAATGCGGATGGGGTTCCCAGCCCCAGCGAATACAAGAGGCTCTCCGGTGAGCGCTACCACAATGGCCGGCGGCTGGGGCAGACTACCTACTGGACCTATGCCACGGTCCACCGGATCCTGCAAAACCAGATGTATGCGGGAGATATGGAACAGGGCCGCGCCTTACGTCCCACCATGCATGGCAAAGCAAAGCAGAAGGCGCGGGCAGACTGGACGGTGGTTTCCAACACCCACGAGGCCATCATCGACCGTGCCCAGTGGGAGCGGGTGCAGGAGCTGCTGGGCAAGCGGACCCGTCAGTTGAATTTTGAGCAGAACCAGAGCCCCTTCGCTGGATTCCTCCGCTGTGGCGACTGTGGCCGGGCCATGGTCAAGACACGGAGCGCCGGCGGCATCTATTACAGCTGTGGCTCCTATAAGCGCTATGGCCCCACCGTGTGCAGCAAGCACAGCATCTCCCACAAGGTGCTGGAGGAGATCGTGTTGGCGGATCTCAACCACATTATTGCTGCCGTCCAGGATTGGAAGAAGCTGGCCGACGAGCGGGCGGAGCGCCCCCAGCGGAATTTTCAGGCGGAGCAGAGCAGGCTGGAGATCAGTCTGGAACGGATACGGGAACGCAAAAAGCGCACCTATGAGGACTACCAGGACGGCCTGCTGGGCGGGGAGGACTATCTCCGTTACCGGGAGGACTATGAACACCAGGAGAAGGCCCTCCATGTCCGGTTGGAACAGCTCTCCCAGGCCGTGGAGTCCGACCCGCTGCGCCACCCCTGGGTGGAGGCGCTGCTCCGCTATGGGAAGCTGACCGAACTGGATCGCGTCACTGTGGCGGAGACGATCAAACAGATCCGAATCTTCGAGGATGGACACGTTGAGATCACGTATACCTTCTCCAATGAGCTGGGGCTTCTGGAGGCGGAGGGAGGGATTACGGCCTGAGCCGTAATCCCTCCCGACTTATTTTGAAAATTCAATTTCTTTTTTGCAAAATTCGGTTGCATTTGCAAAGAGGATTTGCTAAACCGCTTGTAAATCAAAATAGGAAGGACATCCCATGCCGGCATCAGAACTGCTGAAGTTTGTCAAAACGGTTTGCAGACAGAAGGCGAAAGGACAGAGCGTGGAGGTAAAAAGCGCACATGTGGACGGCCCCAGACAGCTCTACGACACCCTGTCCAGTTTCTCCAGCCAGGACAGCGGCGATATCAAAAGGCATTTCAACCGGAGTACGCCGTCAAGCTGTCCACAAAAAATTTGACACGGAAAACGGACACGGTGCCCTTGTACGTATGCTTCTGCATCTGATGCCAGCTCTGAGCATAACACACAGAGACGGCACAGACAGTAAGGAACCTCCCCGACTCAATTGAGCCGGGGAGGTATAGCTTGGAATGAATGTTCACGCAGCGCGGCGGGACTCCATGGTCTTACGCCAGATCCCCGGCGGCCTTGATCTTCACCCGGCAGGTATTGCCGGGGTAGTACTGCAGGGGCACGTCCTCCACGTCGATGATCTCCACGGTCTCCCGGATGGCGCCGGCCTGCACCGCCAGCTCCACGGCCTCGGCCTTGAGCTGCTCCAGGGCCTGCTCCCGGGGGAACTCATTGTAGTCCACCAGCTTCTCGCAGGTGCCGGACACCTTGGAGATGGCCGAGCCGATGGCGTTGGCCACGCCGCCCTCGGCGGGCTTGGCCACGCTGCGGGCGCCGGAGAGCTTCTCCGGCAGGATGATGGAGCCGCCGCCCACCAGGATCACATCCACGTCGCCGGCGGACACCTTCATGGCGTCCAGGGCGTCCTCCGCCAGGGTGGTGATGGCCGCCAGGGCCTTGCGGGCGAAGCCCTCGTCCAGGCTCATGACCTTCTCCCGGTCGCCCAGCTCCGTCATGCCCAGCCGCACGGCGATGTCGGTGGCGGTACAGACGGCGCCGCCAAAGCACAGGGCCTCCTCGGTGATCCGGTAGCCCACCGAGTCCGGGCCCACGGTGACCGTGCCGTCGGGCTGCTGCCGCACGATGGAGCCGCCGCCCAGGCCGATGGACACCACGTCGGGCATGCGGAAGTTGGTGCGCACCCCGCCGATGGTCACCGCCACGCCGGATTCCCGGGGGAAGCCGTGCTGGATCACGCCCAGATCGGTGGTGGTGCCCCCCACGTCGATGACGATGGCATCCCGCAGGCGGCTGAGATAGCTGGCCCCCCGGATGGAGTTGGTGGGGCCGCAGGCGATGGTGAGGATGGGGTAGCGCCGGGCGTAGTCCATGGTCATGAGGGTGCCGTCGTTCTGGGATAGGTAGACCTGGGCATTGGTGACCCCCAGGTCGGCCAGAGAGCGGGCGAAGCCCTCAGTGAAGGACTGGGCCACCTGGTAGAGCGCGGCGTTGAGGATGGTGGCGTTCTCCCGCTCAATGAGGCCCATGGAGCCGATCTCGCTGGAGACGGACACGTGGACGTCCTCCCCCATCACCTCGCGGCACAGCCCGGCGGCCGCCCGCTCATGGTCATCCCGGACGGTGGAGAACACGCAGGAGATGGCCACCGAGCGCACCCCTTTGGCCTTCAGCCCCTGGAAGAAGGCGCGGGCCGCCTCCGCGTCGAAGGGGGCCAGCTCCTTGCCGTCGTACTCAAAGCCGCCGCCGATGACGGCGGTGTCCACGGCGATGGAGCGCAGATCCTCCGCCCAGTCCACCATGGGCGGGATGCCCACCGTGGCGGGGGCGCCGATGCGCAGCACGCCGATGGGGGCCAGGTGGCGGCGCTCCACAATGGCGTTGGTGCACTGGGTGGTGCCCAGCATGGCCTGGCCGATCTCCCTGCGATCCACGCCGGACTCCTCCAGCACCGCGCGGACGGCGTCCAGGATGCCGTCGTAGGCGTCGGGGGTGGTGTGGCGCTTTACGCTGGCCACCACCTTGAGGTTTTCGTCGATGAGCACCGCGTCGGTATTGGTGCCGCCCACGTCAATTCCTAATTTATACATCAGCCGCGGCCTCCCTTGCACCGCTCCTCCAGCGGGATATAGTCGGTATCCACCCCGAAGTACCGGGGCCCCACCAGGGCCAGCCCCTCCGGCGTGCGCCACAGGGGGAAGCACTCCAGGCCCACCACCAGCACCCGCTTGCCGTATTTCAGCGCGTCGGTGGGCACGGGGGTGAAGGTCTCGGTGTCCACCAGGCAGATCAGATCCGGGGTGGTGGCCAGGATCTCCCCGTCCACCGTGGCGGTGAGGTTTTCGTTCTGGAACTCCACAAAGGCCTGGCGTCCCTTGTACTCGTAGATGCCCTCCAGCATCACCTTGCCGAAGTTGAAGCCGCCCCGCACCTCCCGCAGCACGTCGCCGATCTTGCCGCGGAACAGCTTGTGGCCGCCGGTGAAGCGGAAAAACTCCTCCTCCGGCGTGCCGTCGGCCACCTCCTTCATCCGGCGGATGGCGGCCCCCAGGTTCTGGCTGCGGGTGACGATGCCGTGGACGCCGTACCGCTTCATGAAGGCCCCCTCCATGGGGTAGAGGGACACGGACACCGAGCCGCCGCAGGCCATGGTCACCGCCCGGGCCAGCTCCTCCGTCCACTTGTTGGTGATGGTCTTGAAGATGCAGGAGTTGCCCTTCTCGTCCACCAGGGCCATGGGGGTGGCGGAGCCGCCGCCGATGGTGAAGGTGACCATCTGCAGCTCCGGGAAGGCCCGGCCCATGCCGTCCACATCCACCAGGGGCAGGCCCAGCCGGGCCGCCGCCGCAATGGGCAGCATGGAGTTGACCCCGCCTGCCTCCATGGGCATGAAGGCGTAGATGGACTTGCCGAAGAAGCCGGACACCGTGTCGTAGAGGGTCTTGTACTCGCTGCCGCCCACCGCCTTCTCACACAGGACGGTGGGGGCGCCCATCATGGCGATGGGCACGATGAGGGCGTCGTCGGGCACCTCCTCCGGCTCCAGCAGGGTGACGGGGCCGTGCTCCTTCACCGCCCCGATGGCCACCAGCTTGCCCACATAGGGGTCGCCGCCTCCGCCGGCCCCCAGCAGGGCCGCGCCCAGGGCAATGTCCTCAATCTCGGGAATTCCGATCTGTCGCAAAATGGGTTCCTCCTTCTTGTTTTCTGCCTGTCATGCCTCGGCCGGGGCCGGGGCGGGCATAAGCTTGTCCAGCACCATATAGAGCACCAGGGATACCACAATGCCGTTCACCGGCCCCACAAAGAAGGGGATGTTCAGCCAGGGGGCTGCGGCCAACAGGGCGGGGAAGCTGGCGAAGGTGCCGCCGGTGATGCAGGCCAGGACGGCTCCCGCCAGGAAGGCGATCACGCCGGGGGCGGAGAAACCCTCCCGCCGCTGGAAGCGGTCGAGCCGGCCCCGGCCCACCACCCAGTAGCCGGCGATGATCACCCCGGCCAGGGGCGGGATCAGGGCGGACATGAGGGACAAAAAGCCCTGGAAGGCGTTGAGCAGGCCGAAGGCGGCCAGCAGGGTGCCGATGCCGCCGGCGATGCCGGTGGTGATCTTGAACCTGCTCTCGTCAAAGCCAAGCAGGTTGCTCAGGGCCAGGCCGCCGGAGTAGGCGTTGGTCACGTTGGTGGTCCAGGTGGCCAGCACCAGGGCGATCAGCCCGAACAGGGGCACCCCCAGGCTGGCCAGGATGGCGGAGATGTCGTACTGTCCGGTGACGATGCTCATGAGGGCGCCGGTGAGCAGCATGAATAGCCCCGCGGGGATCACGCCCAGGATGGAGGACTTGACCACGTCCGCCCGGCTTTTGGCGAAGCGGCAGTAGTCGGCGGAGATCACGCCGCCCAGGGCGAAGGAGGCCACCACCATGGAGATGCCGAACACCATGCCGGAGGACTGCTCCGGGGCGTAGGCCATGATGGCCGAGGCGCCGTCATTGCGGACGATGCCGGCGATGAGGCCGTACAGGCACACCACCACCAGCAGGGGCACCGCCAGGTAGTTGAGCCACTTCAGGCCCTTAAAGCCGGCGCAGGCGGTGACCAGCATGATGACGCCCCACACAATGGAGGAGACCACCACCATGGCGGGGCTGGCCGCCCCCAGCCCCAGCATGTCCGCCGTCATGGTGGCGAAGGCCTGGCCGCAGGTGGCGGACTGGATGCCGAACCAGCCCACGCAGGCGATGGCCAGCAGGGTGCTGATGATATACCGGGCGCCCTTGCGGCCCAGAGCCCCCTCCGCCAGCACGGAGACGGGCAGGCCGGTGTCGCAGGCCGCCATGCCGATGAAGATCATGTAGGCGCAGATCAGCCCGTAGCCGATCAGGATGGCGGCCACAATGTGGGGCAGGGGCAGGCCCCCGCCGGACAGCACGCCGCCCACCATCAGGCAGGGCACGCAGATCATGCCCCCCGCCCACACCAGGGCGATGGACTGCCAGCTCTGCCGCTGTTCCGCTTTGATCTCAAAGCCGGATTGCTTGTTCATGTGAAAATCCCTCCTCGATCCAGCGCGTATCGCTGGTTTGAGGAATATTTTAACTCTTTACAGCAAAAAAGTAATTGGTTTCCAGGCAGAAAAACAGGGCCGTCTCATTGTCCCTTGGGACAATGAGACGGCCCTGCCCGCCCGCCTCAGCCCTCCAGCAGGCGCTCCACCGCGCAGGCGGTATAGAGCCCGAAGGCCTCCGGGAACTTGGCCACCGGGTGCCCCAGCCTGGCGCCGAGCTGCTGAAGCCGGTATTTGACGGTGTTCTTATGGACAAAAAGGGCCTGGGCGGTCTGGGTGACGCTCCGATCCGTGTCCAGCAGGTAGAGCTGCAGCGTGTGCACCAGCTCCGCCCCCTCCCGCAGGGCCCGGACGGGCTCCAGGGGGGCCAGGGCCCCCTGCACCGCCGCCTCGCCGGCGGCCACCGTCTCCCGGCAGGCCTGGGCGAACTCCATCTCCCGGAGGGTGTACCGGCCCCGGCCGGGCCAGATCCGGAGGGCGTCGGGCAGCGCCTTCCGAATGGCCAGATAGGCCCGGCGCACGTCGGCGGTGGTGGTGAGATCCTGACAGGTGACCAGCACGCCGTCCAGCCCGGCCTGCGCCATCTGGGCGCAGAGGGCCTCCGCCATGGTCTCCGCGCCGGCTGCCTCGGGCAGCCAGTCCATAAAGGCCACCACATCCCCCTCATAGGCGTCCGCCACCAGGGCGCCGCAGGCGTGGGACAGTGCCTCCAGCACCAGGGGCAGCACATCCCTTGGAAAGTCCCCCTGGGCCCGGAGGCTGTGGAGCACCCACATGCTGTGGATGGAGGCCACGTCCACGTGGAAGATGTCCGCCAGGCGGCGCATCTTCAGCGGCTCATCCCGCAGGATGGCCCGCACCAGCTCGCTCATCACCTCCCGGTCGTGGCCCCGGCCCCACAGGTTCACCGCCAGGCGTACCACCTCCGCCGACTGGCGGGCCGTCTCCGGGGAGAGGGGCGTCCCCTCCTTGAGCAGGAACAGCTCCATGCCGGAGGCCGTATCCGACAGGGAGCAGCGGTAGAGCTGAAACCGGCCGCCCTCCAGCTCCATAGGCGCCCCCCAGGGCTGGGGCAGCGCGGGGAGGGCGGGCAGCACCTGCTCCGGCCGGAACTCCAGCGTGCGGGGCCAGTTGGCCGCGCTGAGCACATGGCGGGCGCGGTCAGACAGCGCGGCGGAGGCCCGGATGCGGTCGCTGAGCAGCCGGAGCACGGTATCCGGCGTCCGCTGGTGCTCGGGCAGGAGGGACATGCGCTGGAGGATGTCCCCCACCAGGCCGGCGGCGGAGTTCTGATCCCGGAAAATGGCCTCCATCACCTCGCAGATGACCTCGGAGTACCGCTGGTTCATCTGCTTCTCCGGCATGACGATGAGGGGGAAGTCCAGGCTGTCCGCCAGCTCGACAAGCTCCCGGTCTACTTTTGGCATAAAGATGCCCACATAGAACAGGATCAGCCCCACCTCCCCCGCCCCGGCCAGCCGGCGGATGTTGGCGCACTGGGCCTCCACATCCTGGGGTATGCTGGTGAAGCCGGTGATCACAATCTCGCTTCCGTAGAACTCGTTGTTTTCAAACAGCTCGTTCTGGAGGGCATTGGCGACGGCGTACTCCAATACGGAGATGGAGGACACCGGCCTGTCAAGCCCGCCCCTTCCCGCTGCCAGACGGGCGTTGCGCAGGCTGGGCAGCTTCAGCAGATCCGCCACCGTCACACTCATGTCAAACACTCCTCCCCCTGTACCTCGGTTCCCTGCGGCTGGATAGAATGCCGCCAACTGCCTTTATCATAGCACGGATTTCCGCAGAATGCGACAGCTTTCCTCCGGCGGCAGAAAGATACAGACGCATTATGAGGCTTTATTCGGCTCTATCAGAAGCGAATAGCGGTCCCTGGAGCCTTAGAGCCCCAAGGGCCGCTATCTTACATCACCCTGGGGCAACGAGGACACCCAGCAGCTCATTGACATCCTGGGGGAGTACAACGTGAAGGCCACCTTCTTCGTGGTGGGGGAGTGGGTGGACAAATACCCCGAGTCGGTGAAGGCCCTGGCCGACGCGGGCCACGAGGTAATGAACCACTCCAACACCCACGCCCACTTCTCCCAGCTGTCCACCGACGAGATCATCGCCGACGTGACCGCCTGCAGCGACAAGATCGAGGCGGTCACCGGCGTGCGCCCCACCCTGATCCGTCCACCCTACGGGGAATATGACGACCACGTGATCACCGCGATTCGCTCCATGGGCATGGAGCCCATCCAGTGGGATGTGGACAGCCTGGACTGGAAGGAGCTCTCCGCCTCGGAGATCACCGAGCGAGTCACCACCAGGGTGCAGCCCGGCTCCATCGTCCTGTTCCACAACGCGGCCCTCCACACGCCGGAGGCCCTGCCCGGCATCCTGGAGGCCCTGCTTCAGGAGGGGTACACCTTCGTCCCCATCTCGGAGCTGATCCTCCCCGGCGAATACAACGCCGACTACACCATCGACCACACCGGGCGGCAGTGCCCGGCCCAGTGAGGCGGCGGCCATGGAACAGCTTCGCATTGGGATCCTGGGCTTCGGCAACCTGGGGCGGGGGGCGGCGGCAGCCGTATCCCAGAGCCCCGACATGGCCCTGGCCGGCATCTTCACCCGCCGTCCGCCGGAGCAGGTGGCGGCGGAGGCGGGGGGAATGCCGGTCTGCCCCGCCGCCCTGCTGGAGGAGGGCGGGCCGCCGGTGGATGTGCTCCTCCTCTGCGGGGGCTCTGCCGGGGATCTCCCCCGGCAGAGCCCCCGGTACGCAGGGCGCTTCCACATCGTGGACAGCTTCGACACCCACGCCCGCGCACCGGAGCACTTTGCCGCCGTGGATGCCGCCGCCCGGCGGGGCGGCAGGGCGGCGGTGATCTGCGCCGGGTGGGATCCCGGCCTGTTCTCCGTCCTGCGGGCCCTGGCCCTGGCGGCCCTCCCCCGGGGGGAGAGCCACACCTTCTGGGGAGAGGGGGTCAGCCAGGGGCACTCGGAGGCCATCCGCCGCCTGCCCGGCGTCCTGGATGCCCGGGCGTACACCGTGCCCATCCCCGCCGCCCTGGAGGCCGCCCGGGCGGGGGAGGGGGCGGAGCTGACCCCCGGCTTGATGCACCGGCGGGTGTGCTGCGTGGCGCTGGAGGAGGGGGCGGAGCCGGAGGCCGTCCGGCGGGCCATTGTCACCATGCCCCACTATTTTGCGGACTACGACACCACGGTGCGCTTCGTCACCCCGGAGGAGCTGGCCCGTGACCACAGCGGCCTGCCCCACGGGGGGCTGGTGCTGCGCACCGGCCGCACCGGGCGGGGGGAGGCCCATCGGGCCGGGTTGGAGTTCCGGCTGCGCCTGGACTCCAACCCGGAGTTCACCGGCGGCGTGCTGGCCGCCTGCGCCCGGACGGCCTGGCGGCTGGGTCAGGCGGGGGAGTACGGCTGCAAAACCCTCCTGGACATCCCGCCCGCTCTGCTCCTGCCCTTTGAACGGGGGGAGGAGGGGTACTGGAAGCTGATCTGACCGATCCCCGCGCAAAACAAAAAGCCCGAACCCGGCTCTGCCGGGTTCGGGCTTTTGCTTGGTGAGACAGGGGCGCGGAACCGCTCAGCCCTTCTTCTTGGAGGCCTCCCGCATGCGGGCCGCGTGATCCAGCAGGCGCTTGCGCAGGCGGAGGGACTTGGGGGTGACTTCCAGCAGCTCGTCGTCGGCCAGGAACTCCAGGCACTGCTCCAGGCTCATCTGCCGGGGGGGCGTGAGCCGCAGGGCGTCGTCGGAGCCGGAGGCCCGCATGTTGGTCAGCTGCTTCTTCTTGCAGATGTTGACGGAGATGTCCTCCTGCTTGGGGGTCTCACCCACCACCATGCCGGCGTACACCGGCACGCCGGGGCCGATGAAGAGCACGCCCCGCTCCTGGGCGTTGAACAGACCGTAGGTGACGCTCTCGCCGGTCTCGAAGGACACCAGGGAGCCGGAGTTGCGCCGCTGGATCTCCCCCTTCATGGGGGCGTAGCACTCGAACACCGAGGCCATGATGCCCTCGCCCTTGGTGTCGGTGAGGAACTCGTTCCGGTAGCCGAACAGGCCTCGGGAGGGCACCAGGAACTCCAGCTTCATCCGCTCGCCCACGGGGGTCATCTCCAGCAGGTCGCCCTTGCGGGCGCCGATCTTCTCGATCACCGCGCCCACCGCGTCGGCAGGCACGTCGCAGACCAGCCGCTCGATGGGCTCACACTTCTTACCGTCGATCTCCTGGTAGAGCACGCGGGGCGGGGACACCTGGAACTCATAGCCCTCCCGGCGCATGGTCTCGATGAGGATGGACAGGCTCATCTCGCCCCGGCCGGCCACGTTGAAGGCGTCGGTGGAGTCGGTCTCGGTGACCCGGAGGGACACGTCCTTCAGGGTCTCCCGGAACAGCCGCTCCCGGATCTGGCGGGAGGTGACGAACTTGCCCTCCCGCCCGGCGAAGGGGGAGTCGTTGACCGAGAAGGTCATCTCGATGGTGGGGGCGGAGATCTTCACAAATTCGATGGGCTCCGGCGCCTCGGGGGCACAGATGGTGTCGCCGATGGTGATGTCGCCGATGCCGCTCATGGCGATGATGTTGCCGGCGGTGGCCTCGGTCACCGGCACCCGGCCCAGGCCGTCGAACTGGTAGAGGGCGGTGGCCTTGGCCTTGCGGGGGGCCTCGTCGGGGGTGTGGAAGTTGCACACCGCGATCTCCTGGTTCTGTTTCACCACGCCCCGCTCGATACGGCCGATGGCGATGCGGCCCACAAACTCGTTGTAGTCGATGGAGGACACCAGCATCTGGAAGGGCTTGTCCACATCGGCCTCGGGGGCGGGGATATAGTTGAGGATGGTCTCAAACAGGGGCACCAGGTCAGTGCCGGGCACGTCGGGGGAGTAGGAGGCGGTGCCCTGCCGGCCGGAGCAGAACAGGGTGGGGGACTCAAACTGCTCGTCGGTGGCGTTGAGATCCAGCAGCAGCTCCAGCACCTCGTCCATCACCTCGTGGATGCGCTGGTCGGGGCGGTCGATCTTGTTGACCACCACGATCACCTTGTGGCCCAGCTCCAGGGCCTTGGACAGCACGAAGCGGGTCTGGGGCATGGGGCCCTCGGCGGCGTCCACCAGCAGGATGACGCCGTTGACCATCTTCAGGATGCGCTCCACCTCGCCGCCGAAGTCGGCGTGGCCCGGGGTGTCCACGATGTTGATCTTCACGTCCTTGTAGTGGACGGCGGTATTCTTGGCCAGGATGGTGATGCCCCGCTCCCGCTCCAGATCGTTGGAATCCATGACCCGATCCACCGTGGCCTGGTTCTCCCGGTAGATGCCGCCCTGCTTGAGCATCTCGTCCACCAGCGTGGTCTTGCCGTGGTCGACATGGGCGATGATGGCGACATTTCTGAGATGTTGATCCTGCATGTTCTCTCGTTCCTCCTAAAACTGACAAGGACTATCCTGCGGCGCCCCGTCCGATCACGGCGCGGAGCGGCTGTTTCACTGGAAATATGCGTCGAAGCCGGAACCGGATGGCTCCGCCTTCCATAGGCTCGACCACTTATTATACCGTAGAAAAATCACCTGTGCAACTTCTTTTTCCAAAAAATCAGCCGAAATTCCGGGCAAAATCCCCTGCCGGCGTTGACAGATGCCGCGAATTGGGGTACAATTATCCGGTATCTCCTCCGGAGAACGAAAAACCTCACCTGCCCTGGTAGCTCAGCTGGATAGAGCGTCCGCCTCCTAAGCGGAAGTAGGAGCATCCGCCAAAGATTGCAAAAAAATTGAATATTGTGCATAAGCCCTGGTAGCGTAGTGGATAACGCGACCGCCTCCTAAGCGGTAGACCGGAGGTTCGAGTCCTCTCCAGGGTGCCA